>JACMQE010000013.1 GCA_014377145.1 Glaciimonas sp.
GCTCAATCGCGTTCAAAATTTCGCCACGTAAGCGGACTACATAATTGATATTTTGTTTGGTATGCGCCAGCTTCAGCGATTCCTTACACTTTACGTCCTTAAACATGAAGTGCACACGAATTGACTCTGTCTTTGCGCCTTTGCGTAGCTCTCCGCCAATGCTGCTCGTGCGTTCTTCGTTCCCCATTGCGCTACCCATTTTTCTGCTGCTACTAAATTGGCTCAAAGATTGCCATCTAACCATTTTCCGCTTTGTCTTTTTGCATGGACAGCATCAGCGCTGTCACCAGTTATATCAACATATTTGTTGAGCTTCACTCACCCATAAGATAGGATAGTTCATCGTCTTACCTCCACCCCATCCGATGCGCCTCAAGCACCGTCTCGAGCCACGGCTAATCCAATCGCTCAATCACATCCAAAGGATGATGAAAGCGCGACGACAACAAGTCGAGGCGTCCGTTAAGCCATGGCTGCAGCATTGCCGCAGCCATGGCTTTGCTGGTGCTCATGGTTCCGATATTCTCTCATTGTCGATAGCCAATTCTTGTGCCAGTAATACGACACGTTTGATTAAGTGCGTCATATTGTTCTCCTTCGGTTAAATGGTTGGTTTGTCGTTCTGAAATAATCAGCACTTGATTGCGGTGCTGGTGATGGCGTTATCGCGTGCACGGATCTGGCTGTTGACCACGCGCAAGTCGATAAATTTGCGGCGGTGGCTATTGCGCAGCACTTTTTTTAAGGTCCCCGATGACTAGAATTTTCTGCTGACGTTTGGTAGCGATTTGTACAAAATGGTTCAAGTTGACCGCGATCAATTGCGGATCACGAGAATGATTCAGTCTATGCAGGTCGTTGCTATCGAGATATTCAAAGGCCTCCCAAGAATCCTGCATTAGCGAATGATCGTCATTGACCACTAATTGGCGCTCACCAGCCATCACGATAATTTGTTCGCGTATCGCCTTTGGCTGCTTTGACGTCAGCTTGATCACCAGCGCCAGCATTTGCGTGTGAGTTTCCACCAGACGCGGCATCTTGATCTCAGGCCGCATCCCCAACTCCCTCAGATACACCACCGTGCGTTCGGCCACCGTCTCGATGATTTTCTCGCGCTTGGTCGCAGCCAGAATGAAGCCCGACACGTTCGCCCCCGGCATAAACTTCAGCGCATCCGCAGCTTCGCCCGACTCCGGCGTCTGCGTCGTCAGGTCAAAATATAAATGCACGATCGGTGACAAAATCGCCTCCGATGCATTCACCGGATTGTTCTGTGAAATTACAATCGCCCTACGGAAAGGGGGCTCGTAAGTTTCATTACCACCCGTATTCATCCCCCGTGCCCGGGTCGAGCGCCTGTTGTAGGCCTTCTTCAACTCATTCCAATCAAAGGATTTAACGTGGCTCTTCTTACCATCCATGCGCTTCCAGTCAGACTCGATCATCACCACCGGCAAGCCCGACACCTGCGAAAAATTCCTCGCATGCGCCGCCAGACTCGACTTGCTCGGATCGAATCCTTCGTAGCCATTATGCCCAAATAATTCCCACAAAAATTCAATCAGCGTCGACTTACCGGCCCCCGGCCTTGCCGACCACTTCCAAAAACGGATGCACACTTTGCGCAGTCCGGATTTGTTCGGCAAACAGTACCCCAAACCAAAACGTCAGCGCTACCATCCCCTTCGCCCCAAACGCTTGCCACAGCAGATTGACCCACTCGGTCGTATAAACTCGTGCTAGTACCACTAAACATCGCGCCCGGCGAATCCCCAACATTCGCTTCTTAAACTCCGCCGCGCTAGTAATCTGCGCGCTGGTAAACGTATTCTTGATCGATGCTCCGTCATGCGGAAAATCTACCCGGAAGTAATACCAGGCCTCATCCGTAATCTCGTTTTTCTGATAATAAAGCGCGGTCGGAGTGCAATTAGCAATCGGGCGAATACTGTGCGAGGCAGACAGAGCCTTCTCGCGCTTAGCCGCCTCCGACCACGTATTCGTATCGTCATCCTTATCGAGCTGGTCCATCTGCTTGTTGTACTCAGACAAATTCGGATCAAAACAGAACAAGCGATTGCGAAACGCTAAATCGAATTCCAGCTTGCTTTCCTTGCCATAGATCAGCAGCGCCTTTTCGCTGGCACTGGCCGGAATCAGCAACACCCCGTGATAGCGGTAATCTTCGATATCACTCTCGGTCAGTTTGTCGTGCTAATGCAGATCGTTCCAATCCAGCTTAGTCTTGCCACTTTGCGGAATCTGCGCCGCGGTGCATTCTCAGCCAGCCTCCCGTGCCCGCTTCACATGTTTGGCCGTAAAGCTACGGCCATCAGCATTGCCATCCAGCGCCCACACCAAACGACACTTCTGATCGCCACGTGCATCGCGCAAATTCTCCAACAATTGCAATGGATAATTGCTGCAAATCATGATCGATACCGCCGCGATAGCGTGGTCCTCGAGCGTGATGGCGTCAAAAATATTCTTCACAATCCGCAACTCTTTTACCTTCTGCAAACACTGTCTTGGATGCGACCAGAAGCTGGCCCCATAACTAAAGCGCACCTTCGCGCTACCGATATTCAACTCCTTATCAAAAATTCTCCTGCCAATACAAGCCCTGTACCCGCGTCCATGCTCCATATACGCGTCTAATACCGCGTGCCGTCCCAGCTACTCGCCATCATGCCCAACAATACCGGCGGCTTTGGTGTGGTTGAACCAGCGGCGCGGATATTTTCCCTTAACGAGTTGGTACCGCTTTCTAATGATCAATGAATGGCTGGGTGAGGAGGTAGTGAAGTTTAACGAATATGCGCTAGTCGCCGGTAACAAGGTGAAAAAATGAGCGATGAAGCTGACCGAGCAGACCTGCGCATTGCTTCTATGATTCAGTCCGGCTTGAATCAGGCACGACGTGCGCCGGGACTGCATAGCGATAGGCGTTGCGATTTTTGCGAGGAATCGGCATCAAATGGTCTGTTGTTCTTGTAATACGGATTGCCGGTATGACTACCAGAAGCATCAGGCAGCGCTACGGCGTGCTGGGCGGTAGCAGCGTTCAGCCCTTTTGGTATCGCACCACTCCCCAACTGACCGCCTTGTGCGGTCTTTTTAACGTCTGGACGATTGTTTCTTTTTGATAATATTTATATCAACCAGACCTGCCAGCGCGCATTCATCCCACACCACGCCTGCCCGTTAAATGGGGCGGTTTTGACTCAAATTTTTAAAAATGATGTGCACAGCATAAAATACACCGCAGAAGGGCTAAGGATCATCAGAAATCAGGGACGCGTTTTGACTCACGCTGAGGCATTTTCCATGTAATGAAGGAGGGAAATGCATCCACCTTCATTTTTATTGCCGAGAACGGCGTTCCGCTGGCCCATACGTCATATAAATTTTAGCTTTAGATTTCTAGATATAGGGAAGCTATGGACCGTGAAATGCTGGCCCAGTCCATCGGTGATGTTTCTACCCTTGGCATAAGGTCGTTATTTTGAATGAGAGGAATAGGGGAGTTAGGGACTTTGGCCGTTACGGTACAAAGGAGTCACATATTTAACTTTACATACATGTATCTTCAAATAGTCATGTGTGCTGTCAAGTAGTGCTTCCAAATCGTGGTCGTAGTATTTGGGGTAATATTCGACAAAGCTAATCGGGTCAGTAGTCCTTAAAGCAAGGACTAAAAGGTCAACCTTGTTTTGACAATCTTTCATAAGAAAGAGCTCGTCTTCGCTCTTCAGTTGGGCGATGCGGTCGATTACTTCTTTTGGCAAGTAAGGTAATCCACAAACAAAAAAATCTACGCTATATTTGTCTTCTGACGTCAATTGAGGCAGGTGGAACAGTTCAATTGAATCGGTACACGGATGCCGCCTGTTAAAGCCAGAGGGCAGTCATTAGATCGTCTGGCATGCTCCAATCCCAGTCAATGGAGGTAATCCTTGTATTCTGGCCGAGACTTGCTAATGAGCCTATTTGCAAATAAAGGGAATAATTTTGTGGATTGGTATTGAACAAAGATGTCATCCATTCTTCCAAAGGGCTGAAAGTCTCTAGCTCTCTTCACACCTTTGGTGTACGAGAGTCGAAAAAGTCTATTGTCTTGGTCTAGACGGGCGACGGGGATCCACTCTCCTGAATTCGGTTGTTGCCAAGCCACAAATAGTAATTTCATTATTAATGAGATAAGAATAACAATCTATTACGGTTCAATTTTAGCAATCGAGTAGTAAATTCTTTAGTTATAGGTGTTAAGCATTCACCAGGCATCAAATCTACCGTTTCACGGATGCGTAAATCTGAAATTTTCCCTATTCTATTTAACCATGTTTGTCCTGCCAAAGGACTATGCTTCCAAGCGAACTGAAAAGCTTCTATTGTGAGCAACTGTTTAGTCTTTCTCTACTTGTAGAAAAGAGAAAAGATCGTGCCTTGGTGATATATTTTTCTAGGTGTGCACCAGCGTCTTTTGTCACCATCATATAATCTCTTTCTAAATCGGTTTTATTTCGCGCGAGGCTAGAACCATGATCATACGAAGGAGCCAGAAAGTCGTTTGAATCAGCAAGGATTATAGGCCAGTTTTCTGACTGCTTATCTTGATTCGCTATCCAAGCATCGAACATCAAGTATCCAATAAAAACATCAAGTGCATTTTTGATCTCTTGATCGTACAAGAATCCTTCTGGAGGCAAAATAGCACTCGACTGGCTACCTGCTCTAAGGATGGCGACCACACTTTCTGCGGTATGATTTTTTTGTTCGTGAATGCACAAAGATTCGTCGCTATTTTCTCTAATTCGGCCCATTAATTCACCACCGTGAATTAATCGTTCGCTCTCTTTTACAATTGATGGTAAAATAATACTATTTATATCCTTGTACTTTGCTAGTTCATACTAAGTATGATGTAAGTCCAGCAACGTTGCAAGTTCGCGCGCAAGTTTTTCTGGCCAATTTTCACCATTACCAGGGTGAGCTTCTTTGAAAAGCGTCTTTCTTAACAAGTGGTCGTTGTACCAAAATTTTCGCTTTGTTCTCATTTTCTCAAAAAATTCTGCCGCATCAGGCGGCACAAAAATGATAGGGAACATAAAAACTTTATCGATTCTTTTTTAGATTGACCTATGGACGCCTTGAATCGTTCTGAGGTTTTTTGGCATACCCTTTCTTTTGCATCGAAGAGGCACTTTAATTACCCAGGCAAGACATTGTTAACTTGAAAATTTTTCTATAAAGACCTCTAAGTCAAAAGGAACCATAAGCTTTGCAATATCAGACCTTACGATAGCCGCAATGCGGAAAGACGGGCCTGATATATAAAACTCGATCAGCTTAGGCTTTTTAGTTTCTATATCAGGCAGCGTAAGAAATGCTGTCATTATTTGATCTAAAACGAAATATTGGTGGAGGCGGCGGGAATCGAACCCGCGTCCGCAAGACCTCTACAGACAGTTCTACATACTTAGTGTTGTCATTTTATTTAACCCAACCGATGCGGACATACACGCTTCGTTCAGGCGAGTTACCTTAATTTAACTTTTAGCCAAGTAACCCGACTTAAAGCGATTCCCTGTATATGACTCCACAGCTGTTTCCAGCCCACTCCAGAGACAAAATGGTGTAGAGAAAAGCGCTATTAAGCGACTTTTAAGAAAGTATCTTCGTTTGCAGTTAGATATTTTCTGGTTGTATTTACGAGGTAGCCAGCCCTCGGTATGCCCTGCGCTGCTTTGTAACCCACGTCGAAACCAGGTCACCCCCGAACAGGAATCTATTGTAGCGCAATTTTGCAGGTCCTAGTAACTAGGTAATACAAAGAGAGTGTAAGGTGAACTTGTTGATCAATAGTTTTATTATTACCAGAGCCGTACCTAGCACTGCAGGCTTAATTTATGCCTAACTACATCAAAAATAAATTTCTAATATAGGAAATGGATCTCGTTTTATTAAGGCATATTGCCATATAAAAAGCGGTTAGCTTTTTCAGAACTGTGTTTACATTCTGGTTTTTAAGGA
>JACMQE010000158.1 GCA_014377145.1 Glaciimonas sp.
TGGTGTATGTCAATACGCTAATGATACAGCTTGTGTTGTCGAAAAAATCGTGGCGCAACAAAATGCAGGTGGCAGATTTGCGTGCGCTGTCGCCACTGATTTATAGCTATGTGAATCCCTATGGTCGATTTGATCTGGGTATGAGCAAACGACTTCCCCTTGATGCCGATTTTGCGTTGGTAGCATAAGCAAAACTACCAAAGAAGCAATGATAGTTTGCTGAATCAAGAAATCGCTTCAATGCACTAATGCTAAATTCTAATGTAATTGCGTAAATTTTATTGGAGCGGTTAATGAGTCGAATGGGCAAGTTGGGTAAACCTATTGCAATACTTTGTTTGATGTGTCTGGCTGGATGCGGTGCAGGGGTAGTCCAATCCTCAGACGCTGCACAAAGGTGTTTTGAAAATAACAGGGATTGTTTTAAGGAGGTGTTGGCCTGTTATCGTGCAGCAGAAGCATCGCAACCCTTGGTGTATACGGCGAAAGACATAACGCAATTACCTGGTATTCAAAAACGTCGTTTTAAACTGACATCGCAAAACTGATCCCAAAATGGAATGGTACAGCCTAATACCTGGAAACATGACGTTGATATTTATATTCCGAATGACGCTTTAACCGGCCGAGCCTTGGTAGTAGCAAATAATGGTATCAATATTGCTTCAGATAATAATGGCATTAAGCCAACCTTCGACTTTACTGAGGCGATGGCCATTGCGATAGCTCAGCAGACAAAGACCCTCATTGTTTCAGTTAGCAATGTTCCCAATCAATATTTAACTTACACGGATGAAGGCGTCGCGCGCCGAGAAGATAGCATTGTCGCTCATAGCTGGAAACTATTTATGCAATCTCCAGAAACGCGTCCTTTTATGTCGCTGCATGTACCAGTGATGGAGGCCATATTTAAAAATATGGATCTGGCAGAAAAAGAATTGCAACCATGGAAAATACGGAAATTCATTGGTACAGGTTTATCAAAGCGTGCTTGGAGTACTTGGTTTGCAGCGATTGCCGATACCAGAATTGAAGCGATAGCCCCGTTTGTCATTGATATTTTCAGTATGGATAAAGTGCTGGATGATACCTATCAAACATATGGTGAAAATTGGCCGTTAGCGTTTGATGAATATCATCGCGAAGGGATTACGGGACAACGCAAAACAGAAAATATCGACAAATTAATGCGGATTGAAGATCCATTGCGCTATTTAGACAGCGCATACCCACAGCGGCTCGCGATTCCCAAGTGTATACTCAATGCTACTGGGGATAATTTTTATGTGCCGGATAATACCCGTTTTTATTTTGATCAACTACCAGGGATAAAAGCTTTACGTGTGGCGCCAAACTCTGATCATTACGGCATTCGGAATTATGTGGAAACTTCATTGATTACATTGATCAATCGTTTGCACCATGCGGTAACATTACCGAGAATGAGAATGCAGTGGACAAAAAGTGGGGTGAAGAAAGGAAGTATTAGTAATGTCCTGCAGCTTGGTTTTTCTGAAATGCCGGTCAAGGTAGTTCAATGGATTGCTTCCAATCCTACAGCACGTGATTTTCGTTATGCCTGTGGAATTCGTTACGAAGCGACACCGATTGCACCTGCACGGAATGTGACGGCCTGGATGACAACACCAGGTGAACGATGGAAATCTTTTTTGTTGAAGCGCAATTTGCAGATGGCTTCGTGATTACAACACCAGTTCAGATTTTTCCAGAGACTTATCCTGTAGGACCGCCGCCTATACTTGGGCCTGCTTGTAAAACAATATCGGAGTTTCTACTGATAATAGATGCGAGTAAGACCTAAATTATTTTATCGTACTCCGTTGCACAAAGGATAGTTTGCACAATAATTATGCTCATTGGATATGCTCGCGTCTCAACGGAAGATCAAGAAATAGCCACCCAAGAATCGGCACTCAAACATACTGGATGCAAAAAGATATTTCTTGAAACGGCATCTGGTGGTTGATGGAATAGACCACAACTGGCTCGTGTTTTAGATCAGTTGCGAACAGGTGACGTGCTGGTGGTGTGGAAACTTGATCGGCTATCACGTTCACTGAAGGATTTGCTGATGATCATAGAAAAGATTGAGCAACTTGATGCAGGCTTCCGTAGTTTAACCAAAGCGATTGACACCATGACGCCAGCCGAACGCATGATGATGCAGATGGTAGGTTCATTTGCAGAAATTTGAACGCACCATGATCAAGGGACATACCAAAGTGGGAATGGAATCGGCACGCAAGCAAGGCCGTATTGGAGGACGGCGACCAAAACTCTAAGTGCATCAGCAGGAAGAAATCATCGCGATGGTAACAACAGGTCAGAAAACCGCAGCTGAGACTGCGCGTTTGTTCAAGATTCATCCTACTACCGTTTCACGATTGTTGGCCTCGCAATCTCAAAACAAATAATGGTGTTCTGCGCTATCAAAAATCACGCTGCGCTTTTTGCAGCTATATGCACAATACCTCTTTCTGAATAATTTAGTCGTCAGTTAGAAAAACCAGATAATCTGACTTGTCAGATTATGAGTAAAGTATTGTTTAAGTAACGGATTGTATTGTTTCGGTGGATATGGATTTGCTTTTTAAAATCTCCATTGCCTGGATTTGGCCGAGCTGTAGCCAGCCGTTCGGAACCGCCGACGAGAGCTTTGATTCCAGTCCGTATAGCAAACTGGCGATTTCATGAGTACCCCCCCATGACATGAAAAAAGCGTGTGCACCGCTAAGGATTTATGTATTTTTAAAAAGAAAACCTATCGGTCGAGGCTTTCCGACCAGCTAAAGCAGCGAATAAATATTAAAAACACGACACTCAATTTAATTGTCTTGCCGCATCTTTGCCAATTTATCGATACAGCTTCACAACATCAAACATCAATATTTCCAGCTTGCAACGCGTTTAACTCAATAAACGCACGTCTTAGCTCCACGTCACTACCCATCAGTGTCATAAAGATTTGATCCGCAGCGATTGCGTCGTCGATCTGGACTTTTAGCAAGCGGCGTACAGTTGGGTCCATGGTGGTTTCCCATAGTTGGCTTGGGTTCATTTCTCCCAGTCCTTTGTAGCGCTGTTTGCTGACGCCACGTTCGGCTTCGTCGCGTAGCCATGCCATAGCTTGGTGAAAGTCAGCGACGGCGAATTCTTTGACCTTTTCGCCGGTGCCGCGACGGACCATTGCGCCGGGGCCGATGAGGCCTTTGAAGGTGGCGGCGGCGTTGCATAATACTGTGTAGTCGGAACTGGTGATGAAGTCGCTGTCGATAATGCTGGCTTTGATATTGCCATGGTACATCCGTTGAATGCGGAGCTGATGTTTTTCTGTCAGTTCATCGGATTTGGCGATGACGTTGACTGTAGGATCACCAATTTCTTTGGTAAGTGCTTGTGCGGAAAGTGCGGCATTTTCGACTGTATCTAGCGCTAGCGTGACACCGGTCATGATTGCGGTGAGGGCTGCGGCGTCGATGGCGCGTGTCAGGCGCGTGATGATGGCGTTGGCGGTGTTGTATCGGCGGACCAGTTCTGTCAGCGCAAGACCGCTGATTGGATCAGTGCCGAGGCTTGGGACGAGTGACGCGTCATTCAAAGCAACTTGCATCATGTATTGGACTTCTTCAGTTTCATCTTTGAGATAGCGTTCGTCTTTGCCGTGCTTGACCTTGTACAGCGGCGGCTGCGCGATGTAGATGTGGCCACGCTCAACCAGTTGTGGCATTTGGCGATAGAACAATGTAAGGAGCAATGTACGAATGTGGGCACCGTCAACGTCCGCATCGGTCATGATGATGATGCGGTGATAGCGCAGTTTGTCGGCGTTGAATTCATCGGGACCGATGCTTGTGCCTAGCGTGGCGATCAGAGTCGTGATTTGCTCTGATGAGAGCATTTTTTCGAAACGGGCTTTTTCAACGTTCAGTACTTTACCGCGCAATGGCAAAATCGCTTGAAATTTACGGTCACGACCTTGCTTGGCTGAACCGCCCGCAGAATCACCCTCGACGATATAAAGTTCGCATAACGCAGGGTCCTTTTCCTGACAATCGGCAAGCTTGGAGGATAAGCCCAAGCCGTCCATTACACCTTTTCGGCGGGTTAATTCACGCGCTTTACGGGCAGCGTCACGGGCCCGGGCAGCTTCGATGATTTTGCCACAGATAATTTTGGTGTCGTTTGGCTTTTCTTGCAAATAGTCGCTGAGGGTTCGGGCGACGATTTCTTCAACCGGCAAACGGACTTCACTGGATACAAGTTTATCTTTTGTTTGTGAGCTGAATTTTGGTTCTGGCACTTTGACTGATAAAACGCAGGTAAGGCCTTCACGCATGTCATCACCGCTGGTTTCAACTTTGGCGCGTTTGGCGAAATCGTGTTCTTCAATATATTTGTTCAGCACGCGTGTCATTGCAGCACGCAATCCAGTGAGATGGGTACCACCATCACGTTGTGGGATGTTATTGGTGAAGCATAATACTTGTTCGTTGTAGGCGTCGTTCCATTGCATGGAGACGTCGACTGTGACGCCTTCTTTTTCGCCCGTGGCTTGGAAAATCGTTGGGTGTAATACGCTTTTGTTTTTGTTGATGTATTCAACGAAACCGCGTGTGCCGCCTGCGAAGGCGAAGAGCTCTTCTTTGCCGGTGCGCTGGTCGCTAAGTTTGATGCGCACACCGTTGTTGAGGAACGATAATTCGCGGATACGCTTGGCTAAAATTTCGTAATGAAATTCGACGTGGGTGAAAATTTCTTCGTCGGCCCAAAAATGCACTTCAGTCCCGCGCTTATCGGTTTCGCCGATAACTTTGATGGGCGATACGATCATGCCATCGATGGTTTCGATGTCACGATTTTGTGGCACGCCGCGAACAAATTCCATGTAATGGACTTTGCCATCACGACGGATCGTCAGCTTTAATAGCTTGGATAAACCGTTAACACAAGAAACACCGACGCCATGCAGACCGCCGGAGACTTTGTAGGAATTTTGATCGAATTTACCGCCTGCGTGCAATTCGGTCATGACGATTTCTGCTGCGCTGCGCTTGGGCTCGTGCTTATCGTCAAACTTAATGCCGGTAGGTACACCACGGCCATTGTCAGTGACGGAAATAGAGTTGTCGGAGTGGATCGTGACGTTGATTTCGGTGCAGTGCCCGGCTAACGATTCATCGATTGAGTTGTCTAGAACTTCAAACACCAAATGATGCAGGCCGGTACCATCTGAAGTGTCACCGATGTACATCCCCGGACGCTTTCGTACTGCTTCCAGACCTTCGAGGATCTGAATTGAGGACGCGCCATAAGCATTTGGTGCTGGCTGATTGGTGTTGTCTTGAGGGATTGATGACATGGCTACCTTCTGAATAGACTGCTACAAAAACATGAATCCAAGCTAATGATCTGTTCATTGATTGAACTAATAAAAGTAATGGATTTTCTTGCCTGACTTGGTATAAACCAGAGCGATAAAAAAATGCTCACGGAGTTTGCAACAATGCTTGGCGCGGAAAAAGACGCTTTTGTATTTAATTAATAATGAAACATACCAGTATACTCGCAGCTAGCGGATTTCTTAAATATGGCAAAGGGGCCGGATCCCCTACGTCACGACATCCACTATTTTGATGTGATTTAAAAGTAATTTTCTTATTTGAAAAATCAAATTCGCATCGGCATAACGACGTATTTAAAGTCGGTATTTTCTGGCACGGTAATTAATGCCGACGAGTTGGCATCACCGAGGGCGATATTAATGTTGTCACCCTTTAAGTTGTTTAGCACATCGAGCAAATAGGTGACGTTAAAACCAATGTCGACACTTTCACCGCCGTAATCAATTTCTAGTTCCTCGACGGCTTCTTCATGATCGGCATTGGTAGAGCTGATTTTCAGGCTACCCGGTATTACGACCCAGCGCACGCCCTTGAACTTGTCACTAGTCATGATGGCGGCACGTTGCAAAGAGCGCAGCAGGCGATCGCGGCCAATGGTTAAATCGTTCTTGTAACTCTTTGGGATCACGCGGGTGTAATCTGGGAATTTTCCTTCAACCAGTTTAGAAATCAACTCGATATCGGCAAACGATAGTTTGACTTGATTGTTGGCGATTTCTAGCTGAACAGGCTCATTGGTTTCTTCTAACAAGCGTTGCAGTTCAATGATAGTTTTGCGGGGAATGATGACTTCCTGGCGAGCGAATTCTTGCTTAGTAGCGACCTGGCAGAACGCCAGGCGATGGCCGTCTGTGGCAACAGCAATGACGTTATTGCCATCCAGCACGAGTAGCAAGCCGTTTAGGTAATAACGAATGTCTTGTTGCGCCATCGAAAAATGGACCATGTTGAACAAATGCTTCAGGGTCTTTTGCGGCAGCGTGAAAGTGGCGTTGTAATGTTCAGCTTGGGCAACCGTAGGAAATTCTTCAGCGGCCAGAGTTTGCAGCGCGAAACGCGATTTGCCTGATTGGACTGTCATGCGCTTGTTGCTAAGTGTCAACGAAACTTCGCCTGATTCGGGTAAGGCACGTAAAATATCGAGGAGCTTCCGCGCAGCGACCGTGGTAGCGACAATCTCAGGGCCGCTACCAACATTTGCGTTGGTCGTAATTTGCACTTCAATGTCAGTCGACAGAAAAGAGACTTTTTCGCCGTCTTTGCGTATGAGGATATTGGCCAAAATCGGCAATGTGTGCCGACGCTCGACAATACCGCTCACGATCTGCAGTGGCCGGAGAATATTATCTCGGTAGGTTTTGACCAATTGCATAGCTATATCCTTATTATCTGAAATTTAACAAATATCGCTTCATTTTGTCCATTCTGGGTTGGCTTCAAATCAGTCCACCAATGTAACTTAATTCGACTACTTAGGAATGACATCGGCAACAAATGTATGGGATTTAATCGTTATTTATTACTTTTTTACTGCACATATATTCCGCTCCCACCACTCGCACGTAATTGTTGACATTTTTTATTGTAAAAAATGCCATACTTGAGCCGTGGCTAAAGTCAATATCTAAACTGTTATCCACAGGCTGGCAAGAATGCCGAAACTTACCTGGCCTGAGAACCGCATACTGAAAATTAACCTTTTAAGGTTTGCTCCAACACGTGTAGTTCATGATTGCATTCTGGATTTTTAGTTCGGTCACCGGCAATCTTGCGCACGGCATGTAATACCGTGGTGTGATCTCGGCCGCCAAATAATTCTCCAATTTCAGGCAAGCTTTTTTGGGTGAGCTCCTTTGCCAAATACATCGCAATCTGACGTGGCCGGGCAATGTTGGCTGGCCGTTTTTTGGAGTACATGTCGGCGACTTTGATATTGAAGAAGTCAGCGACCATTTTTTGGATATTTTCGACTGAAATTTGGCGATTCTGCACAGATAGCAAATCTTTTAACGCATCCTTAACAATATCAATCGTGATGTCTTTGCCATGAAAACGTGAATACGCCAGAATTTTGCGCAACGCGCCTTCTAACTCGCGAACGTTGGAACGCAAATGTTTGGCGATAAAAAAAGCAACATCGTCGGAAAACGTCACTCCCTCAGATGCCGCTTTTTTTAACAAAATAGCGACGCGCATTTCCAATTCCGGCGGCTCAATAGCCACTGTCAAACCGGAGTCAAAGCGCGAAATCAAGCGATCATCCATGCCAGTAATTTCTTTTGGATAAGTATCACTGGTGATAATAATTTGTTTCTTAGCGGCAATTAATGCTTCAAACGCGTAAAAGAATTCTTCTTGGGTGCGACTCTTACCGCCAAAGAACTGAATATCGTCAATGAGTAATAAATCAAGTGAATGATAATATCGTTTAAAGTCGTCGAACCCCTTACGTTGGTAAGCAGTCACCACGTCACGAACGTACTGCTCTGCGTGGATGTAGCGAATCTTAGACGAGAGATTGTCAGCCAGAAGCTGGTTGCCGATGGAATGGATCAAGTGTGTTTTTCCAAGACCAACACCGCCGTACAAGAACAATGGATTATACGAAACGCCAGGATTATTCGCCACTTGAATCGCTGCGGCGCGGGCTAACTGGTTGGCTTTGCCGATGACAAAACTGTCAAAACTTAACTCGGTATTAATGCGCGATTGATCACGACGGGCTATCACGGCGTTGGATTCTGCCTGTGCTTCGGGTAGGCGGTCATATTGGCTGCCGTTGCCGCCCATGCCGCCATTTAAATAGGCTAGCGACGGATTTGGATACGCGCCATCTAATACGACCGGCATCTTGGAAACACTTAGCTTACGTGCAACATTCGTTCGTGGGTCGAGTATGAACTGTACGTCTATCGGCATTTCCCAAAATTCTGTAGCCAGGGTAGTGATGCGGCTGGCGAATTGCGTTTTTACCCAATCGAGCTTAAACCGGTTCGGTGCTGCAATGCACAGTCGGCCATCTTCATATTCGATAGGGGACAGCGGTTTTATCCACGCGCTAAATTGTTGAGGCGTTAATTCCTGCTCCAATTGAGTAGAGCAACTTTGCCAGAAATTTTCCATGAATCGTCTAATTGAAAGGATGTGGAAAGAGGATAATTGCGCGCCAGATCGAACGTTTTAGAAATGGCTTAGAATCTTACTACGCAGACTCGGCGTTCCCCATTATTGAATAGAGCGCAGATGCAGTTCGATTTTCACCATTTATGTAATTAAATATCGATTTTTACAATGCTCTTCGCCGCACGGATGGCTATTCGTTACAGACCGTAGACTGTCTCTGAAGATATCGCTAATAGAGCGCACGCATATCACAATACGCCACTATTCTACCCTTGCTGTGCAAAGTTATCCACAGGCACGGCATTTACTTTCCAGCTTATTGGGTAAGAAACCCATCTATCAAAAATATGCTAAGTGATTGACAAACAAGCAGAAAATGCGTTTTAATCCAAAACCTACTGTTTGTTGAATTGCGAGATTATAATCTTGGTTGCTCGAAAGGAATGCACGCCGCTTTATTAAACACATTAATATAGCGCGGACCAGACCGAACGCAGGCAACATGCAAAATGTAAAGATCCGATTTATTTCTGCTGATTAGCGAGACCATAATGAAACGTACTTACCAACCTTCCATCGTGCGCCGTAAACGTACCCACGGCTTCCGCGCACGCATGGCAATCCGTGGTGGTCGCGCTGTGCTGAATGCACGTCGCGCCAAAGGCCGAAAACGTCTAGCAGCTTAAGCTGTTCACCCGGTACAGTTTGCGTGACAGGCGACCGTTCAGGGGACTCTTCACCGAGTTCTGCCCCGAGCTTCCCCCGTGACCGACGCATCGTTAAAACGGATGAATTTTCATCCGTTTTTCGTTTGCGTCCGGTTTGCCGGACAGCGCATTTCGTTTTGTACATGCGCATTAGTCCTTTACCGGATGCCAAGGCGCGTTTAGGCGTTGTCGCCGCAAAACGACTAGCGCCGCGGGCTGTTACGCGTAATACCATTAAACGGGTTACGCGTGATTTGTTTCGCCTGATGTCTTTGCCGTCCATCGACTGCATTGTGCGTTTATCAAAACCGGTAAACACCAAGGCAGGCCCTGCCACAACAGCGCGCTTGAAGCGAGAACTGCGGAGTGAATTGAAGCAGTTATTTGCCTCACAAAGTGTTGTGGTTAGCGCGTAATTGAAACTGGAACGCTCCAATGGCCATGCGATGGGTATCTTAGTGGCGTCAAAAAAAGATGCGAAAAGCAATCATGAAA
>JACMQE010000014.1 GCA_014377145.1 Glaciimonas sp.
GAAGTAAGGGGCCACATGGCAGCAATGACAATATCAGGACGCGTTTTTCGCAGATAAGCTACCAACGGGAAGATTACGCTTCGAATGCGGTCAGCACCCAGATCAAAAACGCCAACGCCCGCAGACAAGAGATCGAGCAAGTCACCATTTCGGCTCATTAAGACAAAGTCAACCTTAATCCCTTGCGCATGCCAATGATGCGCCAGATGAACGTGCAGGCGCTCTGCGCCGCCACCTGTCAAATTGGGAAGCAATATCACAAGTTTCAATGTCATCTTTCGTTGAGACGCCGAGGGCAAGTTGGTAGAGGAATCAAGACATCTTTTGCGGGCAAACGCAACATGCGACTATTGAACATGCGGTAGTAGTTGAATACAGTGCGCAATGCAGTAACTGCCGTCCAGTCTTTTGAGAGAAAAACATGGCCGACTGCAAGCGAAGACTGCTTGATGGATGGGGCTTTACTCCCAGAGACAATGCATTCCACCGCCCTGCAATACAGATCATGCCCGTGGTCCATTACCTTGAGGTGAAGGTCACTCAGGCGCTCATCACCTGTCAGCGGGGTGCGCTCTGTGGTAATGATGTTGCCACTGTCGATGCCCGCATCCAGCCACATGACCGTATTACCAATCAAATCCAGACGTTCGACAAAAATTGCCCAATTGGTGCAATTTGGTCCCCCCTTTATGTAAGGAGATATGCCTGTGTGTAGATTGATTACCTTGCCAAAACAGTGGATTGCCTCAATCAGCGGTCGGCGCAGCAAGTCCGTTCCAGATACGAGAACTAAGTCTGGCTGAATCTCACCGACTAAAGACAGTACACCGTCAGAGTTCACACCGTCATGGTGGCTAAGCGGCACGTTTGGAAATTTCGAGTGTGCGGAATCGTATTGCGCCAGCAGCGAAAGCCATGCGCGTCGCAGCGGATAACCTGCAATGCCTCGTATCAGTCGATGCACGAGTCGTTCCGGCTTACGAGGCAGCGGCCTAATCACCGCAATCGCGGAAAGCTCCACGACGCGTGAAAGTCGAGAGGCAAGAGCACGCTGGTTTGCAGCGCCGTCACACAGCAACATTACCTTCATGTACGTACGCGTGCGAAGCCGCCCAGCGCCTTGAATTTGGCTTCGGCCCGTGTCAAGCCATCGAATGTGAATCGCGTATGCACTTTTTCACCATGGTCAAAAGTGTCGCCCACTAGGAGAACATGCCGAATACCTGCGTTCAGCACCAACCGCAGCTGTGAGGATGTATAGCTACCGTTCGGGAAGGCATAAATTTCCATTGGAATTTTCAGAGTATCGCAAAAATAGCGGCGGCAGCGCTCAACGTCTTCGGCAACGAATTTATCCGTCTCGAACTGCATGCTAGCGTGGGTATACGAATGCGCTCCAATCTCATGGACTTTTGCGGCTTCCTTTACTTCCACCCGACTCATCATCTTTGCGGGTAAGAATTCCTGCCATTCAAAAAACTGCGTGAGCAGGGCGTCACGCAGCAGTTGCTGCGCATCGAACGAACGACTCTTGACGAAACGTGACAATTCCGTCCCCATATTCTTGTTGACCCCCCGACAGAAGCCCGGTACCTCCAACCCCTCCACTAGTTCTCGCGGTGCCTTGCCAACAAAATCCTGGGCAATAACGTTTAGAGGGGGCAGACCGGTTTCAATACAATCTGGAATAACGTTTTGGTTACACGCAACACCGCACTCATCAAGAATTGGCATCGCATAATCGACAAAATCTTTATAGCCATCATCAAATGAAATAATGGCCTTAGGCTTGTCGCTGTCAACATTCGCAAGTCCAGCGAAAGTCGTAAGCGCGAAATGCAGACGGAGAAACCTTAGCGTCTCCTTGAAAATTGCGGGATCAATCGGGCGATAGTCACTGCCGTCCGCCGGTGCGACTCGGTGCATATTCAAGATAGTGACGACTTTGGCGTTCCTTATCGCATCCAAGCGGCGAGCAGCAACGTATCTACTGCTTGCAACAAAAAATACGAGGTTCTTAACGAGTCTCTTAGCTCGATACTTCATATTCGATTCTTTCAGTAGGGCGTGACTCAAAGCATCCACCTTGGCAGATCACCATATATTCGTGCGGAGGGTCACGTTCGATGTAAATTGGCATTGAGCACAACAAGACCATGTCAACCGCATAGCCGTACTGGACGAAGCTGTTGACGGTGAAACTCTCTGCGCCGCCACCGCGTAGGTCCGACAAAAAAATAGCAACTTTTAAGTTATGTGAAAATCTCATCGATTTCTTAAAATTGTTAATTCAGCAACCCAGCAACTTAAATATTTACTAAACCCAGCCTCTAAATCTATAAATATAAAATAGTACTATTTTTGGTGCATTCCTTCTTGAGAATGCCTTGAAAACCTTGAAGAATCCACGTCTAAATAATGCAGAGCACAACGCACTTACATTCATTGGCAAAGCGTTTACCTGAAAAATTTTTTGATACAACCTAACTCGTTTACTTATCAAGCCTCTTAAATCAGGCGACAACTGAACAGCATGTGAATCTAACGCAATTTGCTTATATGCTGAAGCCCACCAATTCGAATATTTTAGCGGCTCCAATATAGAAAGTTCTTCAATATTTTTACCATGATAAGTTGAAATTCCAACACCAACCCGATATTCTGTTAAAGGCTTTTTAACCAAAAAAATTCCACCTAAACACGCCACTCGAAATGCCATTACAGGACTTTCATTGGTAACCGTTAAACTAAAAGGACCAAATCTTTCATAGACCAGCCGTCGAAACGCATGAGACTGAGATATTACCTCTAGCGCATTAACAACGACCTGCTCTGGCGAGTCGATAATATCCGGCACAGAAGGCCGACGAGTCTTCAGAAAAATGCCATCAGCATCAATTTCATTCACATATGAATGTGTCCCTGACAACAGCTTATTTTGAAGTAATGGTGTAACCAAAGCTTCTATTTTACCAGGAAGACTAATGTCATCGCCAGCCGCCCAACAAATTATCTCTCCTTTACACAAGCTTAGAACTTTATTAAGATTACCAGCAAGTCCAATATTCGTAGGATTTAGATTTACTGTTATTTTGTGCGGACCTTTATAACTTGATACGATATCATGGATAATATCAAGTGTTCTATCGGATGAAGAATCATCTGAAATAACAACTTCCATAGGCGAATAAGTCTGCGCAAGCGCACTTTCAACTGCCCCACGAATAAATTTTTCCTGGTTATATGAAATAATTGCAAGAGTAACCAAAGTTTGATCTTTAATTTCATTCATTCCGCACTCCAAACTTTAAAATTAATTTCCTGTAAGTGATCGCCAGTCGCATCAAAAGTCCGGACGATACAGTCACATGAGCTAAACGCTCAAGCGCGTATAAACCAAAAATGCCTGCAGCAACCACACCTAATGCAGCACCGGCCCAACGATTTTTAGCGGCAACGATAGCCACTAGACTTCCTACCATCATTAGCGCTGCCCCCTTCGCAAATACATAGCGCGCCCACCGGAACCCCGTGCGGTAGCGGGCAAGCCAATACACCAGTGGTAGTAGCACTATGTACATTATCAAGAAGCCAACTCCGGTCGCCTGCAACCCTAAATAAGGTAACCCAATCCAGACCAATATCGCATATACCACTATTGATAGTGTTTCGGTCAGCATGAATGTCCGACCATTCCCTGCTGCGAGAATTACAAACCCCAAAGGGAAACTAACTACCTTGAGAATGTCACCCATAATCTGCCAACGCAGTACTACAGCCGCCTCGGCAAACTTGCTTGAATAAAGCAATTCGATTACCCACGGCGCTAAACCCAGCATGGCCAAAAACACCGGGCCAGCCAAGAGCAGAGCTACTTCAGTTTGTTCGTTGAC
>JACMQE010000159.1 GCA_014377145.1 Glaciimonas sp.
AAAGTAGGTCATCGTCAGGCTTTTATTAGAAATCCCTCCCAGAGTAATCTGGGAGGGATTTTTTTATCGAAATACTCTTTCGATACCCCCTTCCGCTTTCGCTGGAAAGTGCGCCATGAACGAATGCTGGCATAGGTTTGATGCAAAAAAGTGTTTGCTGAATTTGCAGGAATAGAGGAAATGGCAAAGCAATGCAAGAATTACGACATCAGCCTGAAGCTAGAAGTGGTGCGTATGATCCAAGAATAGGGGCTGGGCATCGGGCATGTCAGCGAAAGTAGGCAATAGGTGCAACGGCAATTCATCGCTGGGTTACGCACCACAGCGCAGAGCAGAATGGCTAACATGGAATTTGGGTTACTGCTCACTTCTGAGCAACAGCGTATACGACAATTAAAATGCGATAATCGCCAACTTCGCCAGGATGTCGACGTCTGAAAAACGGTATCGGCCTTCTTTTCCAGGGAAATGCAGTATGCTATCAATTCATTCGTCAACTGCAAGAGGAGGCCTTTCCGGCAAAGCACTGTTGCCCCCTCTTGTGCGTCAGTCGTTCCGGCTATTACGAGGCATAGCGCTGCTCTGCCAAACCGATTTTATACAAAATGCGTGTTCACCTGAAGGCTGCTTTCAAAGCCATCCATCAAAACTATGGAAGCCGCTGGTTGGTCACCGCGATGATTAGCCAAGGCTTCATGATGGGTAGCTAAAAGATACGCCGCCTGATGCATCAGGCTGGCTTAAAACCTGTGTGGAAGCGTAAGTTTGGAATATCTGTCGTGCGCTGCATTTAAGCAGAAACATTCAAAAAAGCCTAATAATCTGTCTATGTTAAGTTGGCTAATACACAAATAGCCATATTTTTGATGTAGTTTAAAGAATATTGCATCAAGCGCTAAAAAAGCGTTTTAAAAATCTTCATTCAAGTCCAGATATCGCCATTCTCCGGTAGGTAAGTCACAAAGGGTGATTTTCCCAATTCTTATACGTTTTAATTCGGTGACTTTTAGACCAACTGCTTCGCACATCCGGCGAATCTGACGTTTTTTACCTTCTCTCAATGTAAAGCTGAGCTGGTCGTCGTTTTGCCATTTGACGATCGCACGCTTGAGCGGCTTACCCTCTAACGATAAGCTAAAATTCAATCGACGCAAATCTTCGGCTGGCAATTTCCCTCCGTTAGGGTATTGGACGCGAACCAGATATTCTTTATCGATGGCAGAATCTTCTCCGATCAATTGCTTCGCGACACGGCCGTCTTGTGTTAGCACTAACAAGCCAACGGAGTCAATGTCCAGACGACCGGCAGGGACGAGGTTGCGCAGCTGGCTGCCGTGAAATTCCTGCACGGACTTATCTTTTTTCCAGCGGCTGGCTGCGTTGACCAGCACGATGGCTGGTTTGTATCCATCTTCCGCTTGACCGCTAACGTAGCCCATAGGTTTATTGATCAGAATAGTGACGCGTCTTGCTTGTTCTGCGCTGGCTTGGCGTTCTATTGTCACATGTTGATGTGATAGCACCTTGCTCCCAAGTTCGAAGACAATGATGCCATCGACCCGAACCCAGCCGTGGGCGATCCATTCATCGGCTTCGCGGCGCGAGCAAAAGCCAAGTTCGGACATGCGTTTGGAGAGGCGTAGTGGTTTAGTCATGAGATACAAAAATATTTAATGATAAAAAAGATGGCATTACGCAAAAACGGTTGCGGTGATTTTGGTTATGGTGCGCCTTCGGCCTCGGTGCTATTGCACCTTGATAGTTTGATTCTGCAAACTGTCTTCAGCAAAAAAATTGACAAATTGTTTGCTGGGTATATTTTACACAAATCCTAAAATATTAAGCGTGGTTATATCTGTAATGCTTCGAGTAAGTCGGTTTCTAATTTTATAATTGGTTGCAGCTATGATTCAACGCACTGCCATCGACTAGAAATACATCTTCGACCTGCTCCCCCACAGTTATGATCTTGGCTTGTACAGATTAATTTTATATTTGGCGAGTACGTTAGCGATTAAATACAGCAGACCAGCACGGTCGTTAGCTGTAATTGCCAGCAAATAATATTGACCCCGATCATCAGGTTGTAAGCCCACTGTTGGGTTTCTGTCGTTTTAAAACCGAGGGTTTCGACTATGGGAGTTTGCACATCAAATACCAAGCGATCTTCGCATCGCTTGGTATTTGATGTGCAAACGTATCCGAATATCTTTAAAGGCACGTTCTTTTTGTGTCAATTGTCGCGCCTCGGTCCCCGTAATCAGAGATCGTTTAGGAAGTTTTCTCCAAGAGTCACCAAGGCTAGCATTGTTAGCCACCCACAAAATGACTTGTAAATCACGCAGGCTGCCCGGACTTTCCTTACAGTTCGGTTCAAGAATATAGGGAGTATCTTCAAACTTGACATGGCGTTGATGCATTTCCAGCATTTTCGCCTGGAAAAAAAGTACATGGGTCGATCGCCACGTTATAGCGTTCTTTTAATGCGCTAAAAAGTTGCTTGTTGCCGCTGACAAAGCGCGCTTCGAGCAAACTGGTTTTGACCATAATATCAGCTGCTGCTTCGCTCATACATTCGTCAATGGTGTGGATGCTGTGACCAATTTCTAGACCGATATCCCAGAATAGTTGGATTCGTTGCTCAAGGCTGTTTTTTAATTCAGCGTCAGGTGCTGCATCCAACAAAATTAATAGGTCAACGTCAGATTAAGGAAATAGCTCGCCGCATCCATATTCTCCCACTGCAATCATTGCAGTTCAAGGAGGTAGCTACAAAACTTTCCATACCATTGTCAGTGCGATATCGACACTTTGTCGTAAGTGTTTGAGTAGCAGATCCAGCTTGCCATTTTCCAAAAATGCGGTGATGGCTGTCTGTCGTTCATTTCTGAGTTGGGTCTTTAAGTTTTTGGCAAGTGTCGGCATAGCTACGCAATGAGTGCGGGAGTGGGGTAATTGTCAGAAGTATTACATAGACTGCAAATATATTGCAAAAAATGTATTATAATGCGCGAGAAAGATGTGGGTAATATGCTTTCTCACGCAGCGTGAAGATGAAATTATGTGGTAAAGATGGTTTGCGCAATAAATGCTGGCGGCGGCGGGGTGCCTGTCGATATCGTCAGAATTTCGTAGCCAGTTTCCGTCACCAGTACCGTATGTTCCCATTGGGCGGACAGGCTGCGATCTTTGGTGCGAATGGTCCAGCCATCGCCCATTTCACGAATGTCGCGGCGTCCTGCATTTATCATTGGTTCGACGGTAAAAATCATGCCGGCTTCCAATCTCTCCAGCGTACCGGGTCGACCATAATGCAGTACTTGCGGTTCCTGATGGAAAACTTTGCCGATACCATGTCCGCAAAATTCGCGCACTACACTGTAACCAGCTTTTTCGGCATACTGTTGGATAACGTATCCAATATCGCCCAGGTGTGCGCCGGGCTTGATCTTGGCAATCCCTAGCCACATACATTCATAAGTAATGTCGCCCAGTCGTTTTGCCATGATGGAAGGTTCACCCGCGTAAAACATTCGACTGGTATCGCCGTGGTAGCCACCTTTGATAACGGTAATATCAAGATTCACGACGTCGCCATTTTTCAATAATTTGTCGCTTGGGATCCCGTGACAGATAACATCATTTACTGAAGTGCAAATGGCTTTTGGATAGGGAGTGTAGCCTGGAGGGCAATAGTTCAGCGGGGCAGGAATAGTGCCTTGTACATTCATCATGTATTCGTGGCAAAGGCGATCAAGTTCGCCAGTGGTAACGCCGACTTTGACATATGGGGTAATGAAATCAAGAACTTCCGAGGCAAGCCTGCCAGCAATGCGCATGCCAGCGATATCTTCTGGGGTTTTTATAGAAATAGAGGACATATAAGGTAGGTAATGTGATGAAAATTGCAAACTTGCGTTCACAGAAACGTAAAAAGAGAGGCCCGCACCAGAAAAAACCAAGTTTCAAGATGAGCCTAGATAAAGGCAAAGACAGATTATAGACGAGACTAGAGATATGTGAGACTTGAGGAATTGCTTAGTTTTGGGGTAGAATCTGTGGCTAGCATGAATTAATATTCAAGCAAAACTTGTTTTTAAGTACGTTGTCGTAACTCGTTGTTTTAAATTGCGAATCAGTTCGAAAAGGGTGCCTCTCTTGCTTGCAAGTCTGGTGACTGAACAGATTCCAGACCCAACCCTGGAAAGAAAATTATGTCTGTAACAATGCTAGAAATGCTGGAAGCCGGTGTCCATTTCGGTCATCAAACTCGTTTTTGGAACCCAAAGATGGCGCCATACATCTTCGGTCATCGCAACAAAATTCACATTGTCAACCTGGAAAAAACCCTTGGTATGTATCAGGAAGCGATGAAGTATATTCGCCAATTGTCATCCAATCACGGCAACATCTTGTTTGTCGGCACTAAGCGTCAAGCACGTGAAATCATTGCTGCTGAAGCAGCACGTTCGGGTTCACCATTCGTTGACCAACGTTGGTTAGGCGGCATGCTGACTAACTTTAAAACTATCAAGACTTCAATCAAGCGCCTGAAAGAAATGGAAGCTTCGATTGCTGATGGTTCAGTTGAAAATCTGAGCAAAAAAGAAGGTTTGATGTTTCAGCGCGAAATGATCAAGCTGCAAAAAGCTATCGGCGGTATTAAGGATATGGGCGGAATTCCTGACGCAATCTTTGTCATCGATGTTGGTTACCACAAAGGTGCTATCACTGAAGCAGCAAAGCTGGGTATCCCGGTTATTGGTGTAGTTGATACCAATCATTCACCAGAAGGTGTTAATTACGTCATTCCTGGTAACGACGACTCGTCGAAAGCGATTGCTTTGTACGCGCGTGGTGTGGCTGATGCAATCATTGAGGGCCGTGCTAGTATCATCAACGAAGTAGTGGCATTGATCAAAGGTAATGCTGACGAATTCGTTGAAGTTAATAACGAACAGCCATAAATCCTGAAATTGATGTAAGACACTCAACGAAAAAAGGGGCAGCGATGGCCTCTTTTTTGTATAACTGAATAATTTTTGATTGATAATGCGGGTGAATGCTGGCTGGAGCGCGTTGACCGCTTAATTTTGAGTGATTTTTCACGAACGCGGCAAGCTTGTACCGATTGACCTAGGAGAATGAAATGGCATTAATTACTGCAGCACAGGTAGGTGAACTGCGCGCAAAGACCGATGCGCCAATGATGGAATGCAAAAAAGCGTTGACCGAAGCTGAAGGCGATATATGCAAAGCAGAAGAAATTCTATATGTTAAATTAGGCGGTAAAGCCTTTAAGGCTGCTTCACGTATCACAGCAGAAGGCATTGTTGCTGCCTATATCGCTGGCGGTACTGGTGCGCTAATAGAGATTAACTGCGAAACTGACTTTGTTACCAAGAATGGCGAATTTATTGCATTGGCAAATGCTTGTGCCAAGCTGATAGTCGAAAACAATCCAGCTAATGTTGCTGCATTGTCCGTGTTGTCTTTGAATGGCGGTACCGTCGATTTAGCACGCAAAGAGTTGATTGGTCGTATCGGTGAGAATATGTCGATTCGTCGTTTTCGGCGCTTTGAAACTAACGTCAAATTGGCATCTTACTTGCACGGAACTAGGATTGGTGTGATGGTTGAGTATGATGGTGCGAACGAGCAAGTTGGTAAAGATGTTGCTATGC
>JACMQE010000160.1 GCA_014377145.1 Glaciimonas sp.
AGCAACACCACCGATGGATGGATGATTGTCTGCTAACGACCATGCCTTCCACCCAAGCACCAATGCAAAACCTGACGCTAGGCGAATCGGTTCACGCATTCTGAGTGGCAAAGCGATCATCGTGAATATATCGACCGGACGTGATACAACACAGCCTGCGCTAATCGATAAGCCAGACCTTAACCTAGCTTCTAACACGCTATATCAACAAGATCCGACGTTGGGTAAAGCGTTAGAGATGACATGGCGGCACGAGGGAAATACTAATGAACCTGGATAGCACAGAACAACGGAAACTAACAATGGCAACTGGCCGGGCATCGTGATAAATCACTCAACGAAGGCCGTGATCTTACTGTCACTACCGATTTCCGCAATTTGTTGGGAACACTAATAGAGAAACATATGCGCGTCGGTGATGCCACACTACAACGCGTGTTTCCACAGTTTTCTGGAATAGGTCATCAAAAGTTAAGTTTTTTGGTATGAGCATCTGTTAGAAAGTTTTCCTCGGAACATGGTGTTTTGATTGGTTTTGGTTGGCGTAATTAATATAGCTAACGCTCCCTCGATGCTGACCAGGCAGATCGGGCCTGCATCTACGCAGGATTCCATTTCAATTACAAAACAACGCAACAAAACCGGCTTACCATAGCTAGCGGCAAACAATAGCATCCACGCACCGGCCACTCGTAGCGTTGAAAAGTTTCCAAGAAATAGATCTGTACTCTTCCCGAGTCTGCACATCTTTCACGTGAAAAATTGAGCACAATTTCCTACATAGAATATTGCCGCACCAATACTTACGAGGTAATCTTCATGGCAGCACAAAAAAATCCATCATCAGTAGGTGGTGCTGGATCTATTTTGGGTAATATCTTGGGCCCATCAAACGCCGCGCCTCAGACAGTATGGGAAACCAAAAACTTACGCTGAATCAAATGCTGGAAAAGGTGAAAAGCGGTCAAGCGCTCTCCGCGCAAATGCTCTACAACACCATCAAGGCTAGCGAATATGGTGATGCTAGCCTAACCTCACAACCTGGCGTAACTAGCACGCCATCGACCGAACTTGCCACCGCCAGCACAGCCCTTGAAACCAATGCCTCGCCAAAAGTTTGCTATGGAAAATTTTACATCGGCAGCAACCTCGCTGTCGGTGCTCTCGACCGGGTGCGGATGGATGCTAGTGATCAGACAATAACCACGAATCAAGGCGTACCCGTGGCAGACAAACCAAAGTTCACTCAAGATCGGTCTCCACGGACCAACAGCGATGGAAGATTTTATTCTGCGCGAGAAAATTACCCACTTTGACCATGAGCGGATTCCCGAGCGCATCGTACATGCACGCAGATCACCAGCGCATGGCTATTTCGAATCCTATAAAGATTTGAGCGACCTGACACGTGCCGCGCCGTTCGCCCAAGCGGGCAAACGCACCCCGGTGTTTGTGCGTTTTTCTACCTTCGCAGGTGAGCGCGGTTCTGCCGATACCGTGCGTGATGTACGTGGCTTTGCGGTCAAGTTTTATACCGAAATGGTATCCCCCAAGCGTCCAGCGCGCATGACACTTTTTTGGATTTTGTATCGTTAATGCCAGAGTCAACACATATGCTGATGTGGATTATGGCCGACCGTGCGATCCCGCGCAGCTTACGTATTATGCAAGGATTGGGCATGCATACATTTCAACTGATCAACGTGCAAGGCGAATCTGTGTTTCGCAAATTTCATTGGCACCCAATCTCTGGTTTGGGATGAGGCAGTAAGAATTGCAGGCGTAGATGCCGACTATCATCGGCGTGATCTATGGGAGGCGATTGAAGCGGAAGCCTACCTTAAATGGGAACTTGGTTTACAAATCTTCACCGAAGCGCAGGCTGAACAGTTTGGCTTCGATGTATTAGATCCAACCAAACTTGTCCTGGAGAAACCGGTATTCGCACGCGCCACGTCGCCGTGCTTGTGGCAGCCGGCGTCAATGGCGCAACCGTCAAGCAGTCTACGCATCCCTTGCTCGCGATGGCTCGGTGATGGAAGCACCCGTCCAATCTGTGTTAGCGTACTTGAATCGGGCGTCACAATCCATTTTCACGCGTTTATGAATGCGTTACGTCGGTATCCGTATTTAGGTTAATTTTTGCGAAACCTATAGGCTTTATCCGCATAAGGATACCGAAAAAATCGGTATAAAATTGCCTCTTAAAAAGGGGTTACGCACACTATTTATGCCGCAATAAAAAACTGCGTTTCGCGGTCCAAATCTACATTCCTGCCTTGTATCTGCCTTATTGTTGCGTAGACAGTAAGGTGTCAAGCAGGTAAAAAAACAGCAAATCGTGATAATGAAGACAGTGACTGCTGTGCAGGATGCAATTGGCCAATTAAAAATAGCCTTAATAATGAATAAAAGCGACCGACCGAATGAATGAATTTTTACAGAATAGAGAGTTGAATAGCATTGTTGGTGGCCTATTATTTAGGCCCGCAGGAAGTGTTATTCCGGCCGTATTTGCAGTGATCTTTGGATTGTTGGTTGGTAGTTTTCTAAACTTGGTGATATACCGTTTACCAAAGATGATGCAGCGTGAATCAGACAATTATATGGCCCAGGAAAGCGGTCAGGAATTACCACACACGGACCGCTATAATCTGACCTTGCCACGCTCCGCTTGCCCTCAATATGATCATCAAATCGGCGCACTGGAAAACATTCCGGTGATTAGTTACCTAATCTTGGGTGGGAAATGCAAATCCTGCAAAACACTTATTTCGTCGCGCTATCCTATCATTGAACTGCTGACGGGTGCACTATCAGGCTTCCTGATCTGGCGGTTTGGAAGTGGCGGGCTAGGCGTAGCGACTTTGCTGTTCGCTTATTTAATGCTAGCCATGACGTTTATTGATGCTGGATGATCTAACCTTAGGTTTGTTATGGTGTGATCTATTAATTAACATTAGCGGTACTTTCGTGCCGCTAACCGATGCCATGATAGGGGGCTGTGGCAGGTTATGGCGCGTTGTGGACAATATACTAGTGTTCAAGTTGACGACCGGTAAAGAGGGCATGGGGTATGGGGACTTCAAGTTATTGGCGGCACTTGGTGCGTGGCTCGGGTGGAAAATGCTACCAATCATCATTCTGCTTTCTTCGCTGGTAGGGGCATTAGTAGGCATTGTCTTGATTGTATTCAGCCGCCATAGTTTTGCAAGCCTATTTTGGTTTTGTCATATAAGGTCGACATGGCCCAGTCTTTGTCATTTGATAAAATGAAGCTGCCCCCTTCCCCCTTTACTGTTGGGCTGACTGGTGGCATCGGTAGCGGCAAAACAACTGTTGCCAATCTATTTGCCGAACGTGGCGTTGCAGTGATCGATACTGATCTCATTGCGCATCAATTGACGGCTGTTGATGGGATTGCCACAACCGCAATCCGCACGGCATTTGGTGATGACTTCATTGAGGCTAATGGGGCAATGGATCGCAAAAAAGTGCGGGAGCTTGTCTTTTCTAATGCGTTAGCCAAGCAACGACTTGAGGCAATTTTACATCCACTCATACGAACCGAAACTGCATGGGTGATAGCGCAGGCGAGCGATGCATATGTTATGCCGGTCATCCCGCTATTGATAGAGTCAGGCAACTGGCAACAACGCCTAAAGCGTATTTTGGTCATTGATTGCGATGAACAAACCCAAATTCAGCGCGTGATGCAGCGTAATGCCATGAATGAAACGCAGGTACGCGCTATTATGGCTGCACAAGCAACGCGACAGCAGCGCTTGCAGGTCGCAAATGATGTCATTATGAATGATGAAGACGTCGCATCATTAATCCCGCAGGTGGAGCGATTGCATACTTTGTATATGTCATTGGTACAGCCTTTTTAAAGAAAAATGGCTGAGCATTTGTAATTTATCTTTGCATCGTTCAGAATTAGGACTTACGTAAAATTGCATCAGCAACCCGCTAACCAGAAAGGCTGAGGGAAAAAGTATGAAAATGCAGGCCACCTAGGTGGAATCGCCTAGACGAGGCAGTTTTACGTAAGGCCTAGGAACACTACTTGTAGCGCACACACAAATAAGAGATGTTATTTTGATCGTCTACGAATATCCTTTCAACGAGCGCATTCGTACGCTGCTACGACTAGAGGATCTGCACGAAAAATTCATGTTCTTTGTGCATCAAAAAAGTCCACTACAACATCATATCGCGCTCTCCACCATCTTTGAGATGCTGGAAGTTGCCGGACGTGCCGATTTAAAGCTGGATTTGCTGCAAGAATTAGAGCACCAGCGCCAAACCCTGCTGGGCTTTCTCTCTAATCCAAACGTCCAGCCGGAGATGCTGGACGCAGTGTTAATCGAGCTGGATCAAACCAGCGCTGCGTTGATGGGAATGCAAGGCAAGACGGGGCAGCATATCCGCGAAAACGAATGGTTAATGAGCATTCGTGGTCGCACCATCATTCCTGGAGGGGCATGCGAATTCGACCTACCCTCCTACTATGCCTGGCAACAGCATTCGGCAGACCAGCGCTTTTCCGACATTCTGGGCTGGTTTTCCCCACTGGCGCCGTTGTTTGATGCTATCAGGATTGTATTGCGATTGCTGCGAGAA
>JACMQE010000161.1 GCA_014377145.1 Glaciimonas sp.
CCGGCCCGCAGCATTCGTGGCAACCGGGGACGTATTCAAAAGCGGGAATCCGGGAATGAAAAAATCTGATTCATAAACAAGTACATTGCAATTTGATTTAGTATGCTGAAAAGGTGAGTGACAATGGTAATTTTTCTATTATTAAAAGAAACAATGCTGATTCCAGCAAGCCATCGAGCCAGTAGATAATCTGCGCGTGAGGACTGAGTGTGGCGTAAAACCATACTTTATCGACGTGCGCAAACTGGCGAATAAGCGGGAAGATTGCGATATCGATAAAGTTAAGTTGATTGTGCATCAAATAACGGTGTTGCGCGAGGCGCGCATTTAATGCTGAGAGAAATAGACTGCCCTGCTCGCGATAATAGTGCGGGGGAAATGTTGGAAAGCGTTCTGCATATTTATACTGATCAAGGCTCTGTTTAAAGGGACAATCATTTTAGGCGATCAACGCTGCCGCCTCTGCCGACAATGCGCCAATATCATCTATCCAATGCTGCGGATCATTGCGAGCCAAAGCCCATTGCATGATGTCGAGACTTTCTGCGATGACGGTGCTTATCTGGCAATTGTAATATGGGCACCGTGCCTTTCAGCGAACAGTCAAGCATTGTGCCTGCGGTTTATTGCGTAGACTGACCTCGTGCAAATTCACTTCGACCCCGCTGACCTTGATCGCCAGCCTTGCACGGATTGCAGACGACCCGCGTATTTTCCACCTGATAATCGAAACTGTCGTGTAAGTAACCGTGAACCCATAGCGCAGGCTGCCAGACTTTTAGTCGTGCTTCTATGTCAGAAACGAAACAAGCATTGAGGGACGATCCTTTATAGCGTGGATGGATGCTGCCAGTGGTAGGTGCGTGGTGCGAAACCACTACGATTATACCCGAGAAAGGTTGCGCGAACTGTTATTCCAGCCATGCCAATGGGTCCTCAAAAATCTGGTGTGACATCAGCGGCGTAAATAGAGCATCATCAATCTCATCACTTTTGATCCGACTGAAATCTCGCACAGCCGCGCTTGCCATGGTGATGGCGACTTCACGTTCTTCGGGGCTAGGTTGCAAACGAAAATCGGTCCATAACGTGCAGCCAAGAAAACGCACGCCCTCTATACAAATGTGGTCTCGCTCTAAAAGATGGACATTGGTACCCCCCCAAGTGTGCATAACCAGGCGGGTGCACCTATCAGATTACCGCCATAATACTCATGATTGCCAGGCAATAGCACCGGGCCACTGAACTGGCTAGCCTAGACAATGGCCTGCTCTGGGCGCGCGATGTCACCCGCCAGAATCACCACATCGCCGTTGCTGTCAGGGACCGCCATGGTAGCGACGGTAAGATGTAAATCGGACAAGATAGCAAGGCGCATTTTCTACCCTATTAAATAATCAGCTGACTATTTTACTAATGTCTACCTGTTTCACCGATTCATTGAATTAATCAAAATTAAGGTAACCAGTAGTTGGCCAGTAATCAACCAATAAGCGACAGCAGTCGAAACTATTAGTCATCTTGGCACCCGCTATTCCCAGCTTCTGGATTTTGCGCGTGATGGTGTTACGGCCGATACCCAGACGGATGGCGGCATCGTCTTTATGGTCATGGGTATATTTTAGGGCAATTTTGATGAGGGAAAATTCAAATTGTCGCCCTAATACGTCGATGACATCGGTAGCGCCGCTGGTCAGAATATTGGCATTTTCGGCTTCTAGCAAGGTAATCTAAGTAATGCCATCGCTACCAATGATGGGGGGGGCGGTGCATTCCATGGCTCGCTCGAACGTCGTACTGCATCATCCCACCAGCATTTATCAGTTCTTGCGGCAAATCTTTGATTTCCACCGTTTGTCCGGGGGCATCACGGTAATCCAGTTGCAGAGATTTTCTAGTTGTCGTACGTTACCGGGCAAATCAAGGCTGCTGATGAAACGCATGGCCCCCTCAGAGACACGCTTGCTTTCTACGCCCAGTTGTTTGGTGCTTTGGCCGAGAAAATGCCGCGTCAGAATTGGGATGTCTTCACGCCGTTCACACAAACTTGGCAAGCGCAGGCGAATCACGTTGAGGCGGTGATACAAGTCTTCGCGAAACAGTCCTTCACGGACCCGAGTTTCTAGATTTTGATGGGTGGCGGCAATCACACGCAAGTTGGCTTTTAATGGCTAATGACCCCCGACACGATAGAAATGATACTCGGAGAGCAAGCGTAGCAAACGCGTTTGCAAATCGAATGGCATGTCACCGATTTCATCCAGAAACAGGGTACCGCCTTCGGCCTGTTCAAAGCAACCGCGCCGCGCGGCTTGCGCACCGGTAAATGCACCGCGCTCATGCGCTGAACAATTCAGACTCTAGTAAATCCTTCGGAATAGCGGCCGTATTTAATACAATAAAAGGTTGCAATGCAAGTGGGCTGTGCTTCTGCAAAGCGCGTGCGACAAGTTCTTTTCCTGTGCTTGACTCACCAGTAATCAATACGGTGACATGCGATTGGGATAGCCGCCCGATAGCGCGAACATAATTGCATCGCGGGTGCTTGACCGATTATCTCAGGGGTCTCAGCAGAGGCTTGTTCGACATTGATTTCACGCAAGCTTTCATCCAGCGCAAGCTGGATAAGTTCAACGGCTTTTTCCAGATCAAAGGGCTTAGCCAGATACTCAAATGCACCGCCCTAAAACGCGGCAACAGCGGAATCAAGATCCGAAAATGCATTGATGATGACCGGCATTCCTGGGCGCTTGACTTTAATTATTTGCAGCAGCTCTAGGCCAGAAGTACCGGGCATGCGAATATCGGAAACTAGTACTTGTGGCGTGCTGGTCTGCAAGGCCTCAATCGCATCGCGCGCATTTGAAAAACTCTTAGTCACCAGATTTTCTCGCGCAAAGGCTTTCTCAAGCACCCATCGTATTGATTCGTCATCGTCAACAATCCAGATTGGTTTCATATATTCCCGGCTTTAATAAAATCATGCATTTAGCATTCTGGTGTTTGTAGGTGCTGCTACGCTCTTGCTTATCGTGCCACTGCCCAATCAAAAAAATTAAGGCAGTGAGATCAGCACCCTGAAATCGGTATATCCGGGCCGAATTTAGCACTCGATCACCCCCATATGCTGTCGTACAAAGGTCTGTACCAGTTTTAATCCTAAACTACTGCCACCCTCGCGCCCTGATACTAATGGGTAGAAAATATGTTCCTGAATGTCGGCCAGAATGCCCGGTCCATTGTCGATGATATGCAAGTCTAATGCCAGCCGATAACGGACCTTCGCCAAATTTACTTGACACACAATTCGAGTTTGAAAAATCAGATCAGCATTGCCACTTTTTATCCGTTCAACCAACGCCTGTGCCGCATTACGGGCAATATTCAGTATTGGTTGTATCAATTGTTCTTTGTCGCCGCGAAATTGTGGAATTGATAGATCATCATCACGCTTGATCGTCAGCCCATGCGAGAACTCTGCCAACATCAAACTGCGCACTCGTTCACATACTTCATGAATATCTACGTCATCGACGATATGCGCCAAGCGGTGCGGGGCCAGCAATCGATCTACCAATGTTTGTAGGCGATCAGCTTCCCTAATAATGACTTGCGTGATTCACGCAATTCCTTCAGGTTGCCGCTCTGGTAATTCAAGCTCCAGTAGCTGCGCTATCCCACGAATGCCGCCGAGTGGATTTTTAATTTCGTGCGTCAGATTGTGAATTAGCTCTTTGTTAAGTTGACTTTGGTCTAGCAAGCGCTCTTCTCGCTTCAGCTTGAGTTGTCGGACGTTTTCACCCAGTTCAATCAGAACCGGCGTGGCTAAATTGTCAAGAGTATTGGCAATCATATCGACCCATAAAAGTTCGCGGTCAAGACGATTTAAAACTAAATCTTGACGTAAATCATCAAACTGGTACGTGAGCACCTGCTTGAATACCGCGGCGAGCTGGTGACCATTCAAAAATAAATCGCTGAGCTTTTGCTTTCTGAGCGCTTTGCTCGAACTTTCCAAAAGATTTTCTCCCGCCGGATTAGCATAGATGATGTGCTCTTCGCGATCCAATAACAAGACTGCTGATGCCAGAAGTTCAAGTCCGTCTGTCACTTTGGGTTCCGCAATTTTCATTTGTATGCAGACATTTCTTTAGATTAAAACGATGGCGGTCGAACAGAATTTACCAACATTTATTCAAACAACAAGTTTTCAAAATTTCTTGATAAAAGCGGTATGAACAAAGACCGCTGCTGCGGATACAGCCCGGAGAAAAAATTTTGTCTGAGTCCCCTATCCGCCTGCGTATATTGCTAAGGTCCATCCATAATTTGGTGCAATTTTGGGCTATCGTCTGCACTTTTTTAGACATGCACCATCTTAGCAAAAGAATAAAAGCTGCGTAAACGGCTTATACATGCAAAGTTGATACCCGACAATGTCCCACTTAAACGCATTATTGTTATCGGCTGTGGTCATCTGATTACTTCAAGTTCGACAGCTCCCCGTTTGAGGGCTTCAATATCTTTTTGCGTACGTGTCAGCTCTTCCTGCATCAAAATAACGCGATCTTGATATTTAGCGTAGTTGCGTTCATTACCTTGCCGCTCAGGAGCGCCATTGTTATAGACTTTTTCCTGTGTGGTCAACTTCTGTTGCTCTAACTTTAGTTCATTCTGCAAAATCTGATGGTGATCGCTATCGTGTGCTTTCTGGGTTTCACCATCGACTTTAGGAAAATCTGGTGGCGTAGCTGGTCGCGGTTTATTTGACGAACTATCGCCAGCAGATGGCACAACCGGCGCATTTAATGCCAATGGTGGCAAATTGACTTTCTTGCAGCCCTTGGTATCACCGGTATTTTTATATTCTTTGGTTCCATGCTCATCTATACAAAGATAGATATTGCTCTGGACCTGAACAGTCCGGCTAGCTAATACCAATGAGGACAGCGAATATCAACATTCCAGGAATGAGGTGCTTCATAGAATCTCTTTGCGATGCAATCAGGATGCTAGCTTATGTCAAAGATGATAATCACGACAAACCCGCACGCCATTCTCATAAATTATCGTTTTTTCATATCGTTCAACACAAAATAAAGGACGGGAAAAGTAATTTTCCGTCCTTTATTCCTCCACTCATCCAAATAAATTACAACGAGTAATACATATCGAATTCAATCGGATGCGTTGCCATACGGAAGCGCTGCACTTCTTGCATCTTTAATTCCAGATAAGCGTCGATCATGCTATCGCTAAACACCCCACCGCGTTTCAAGAATTCACGATCCTTGTCGAAGGCTTCCAGCGCCTCTTCCAACGAAGCGCAGACGGTTGGGATCAATTTATCTTCTTCTGGTGGCAAATGGTATAGATCTTTCGAGGCTGCTTCACCCGGATGGATTTTGTTTTGCACGCCATCCAAACCCGCCATCAGCAAGGCTGAGAAACATAGGTAGGGATTAGCCAGCGGATCTGGGAAACGGGCTTCAACGCGACGGCCTTTGGGATTCGAGACGTATGGAATACGGATCGAAGCCGAGCGGTTACGTGCTGAATACGCCAATTTGACCGGTGCTTCGTAACCTGGGACCAGACGTTTGTATGAGTTGGTACCTGGATTGGTAATTGCGTTTAATGCTTTTGCATGCTTGATGATGCCACCGATGTAATATAGGGCAAATTCAGACAAACCAGCATAGCCTTCACCAGCGAACAAGTTCTTGCCATCTTTCCATACAGATTGATGAACGTGCATACCTGAGCCATTTTCGCCAACGATAGGCTTAGGCATGAAAGTCGCCGTTTTGCCATAAGTATGGGCAACGTTCCAAACCACGTATTTTAGATTTTGGATCCAATCAGCGCGCTCTACCAATGTAGAGAACTTAGTGCCGATTTCGTTCTGACCAGCCCCGGCGACTTCGTGGTGATGGACTTCAACCGGAATGCCAAGGGACTCCAGGATTAGACACATTTCCGAACGCATATCCTGGAAGCTGTCGACTGGTGGTACTGGGAAGTAACCGCCTTTGACCGTTGGACGATGACCTGTGTTGCCATTTGGCAACTTTGCACCATTGCTCCACGATGCTTCTTCCGAACCGATCTTGACAAACGAACCTGACATGTCAGCATCCCAACGGACGCTGTCGAAAATAAAGAATTCTGGTTCTGGACCGAAATAAGCGGTATCGCCCATGCCAGATGATTTAAGATACGCTTCAGCGCGTTTGGCGATCGAGCGTGGGTCACGGTCGTAACCTTTGCCATCCGATGGTTCGATAACATCACATTGCATGAACAATGTGGTTTCTTCCATGAATGGGTCAATGTTGGCGGTATTTGGATCTGGGATCAGTAACATATCTGATGCTTCAATACCTTTCCAGCCAGCGATTGAAAAACCATCAAAAGCATGACCGAACTCAAATTTGTCCATATCAAAATGGGAAACAGGGACGGTTACATGCTGCTCCTTGCCTCTGGTATCAGCAAAGCGAAAATCAACGAACTTTACTTCTTTGTCTCTGACCATCTTCAAAACTTCTGCGGCCGTCATTGCCATGTGAAACTCCTAGTATCGGAAAGTAGTACTAACGTTGTAGATAAATGGTGAATTAAATTTCTATTTTTGCTACTAATACGATGTAAGGTGGTGCGCCGCAGATTCCTCCATGCCACCAAGGCTTGCGGGGGACCTGCGACCACCAATACAACAAGAAAACGATCCAACTGAATTCAACGGGAAATGATAGCAGAATCCATGCCACAGCCCGCCGCGAAGCGATTCCTTATCCGCTTACCGCATTTGCTTGTTTGCGATGCAATTGCCCAGCTGATACCACTACTAGTCATAATCTGTGACGCACTTTTTTAGTGCAAAATGATAAGTTAAATAAGTACTTAGAGAACCTTCTCTATCTCGACTCTTTTTTCAGTAATATAATATATTTTTGCAACACAATATTTCTTTACCCTTTACCCTTTACCCTTTACCACTATTCCACCAGGAGAATGTGAATATGCCTACCGCGGAAAACTTGCTTCAAATTGGACGCAAGCGTGGTCGAATCCAGAAATTGGCTTACTCCGGGGCATTCACGCCGACCGAAGCCTACACACTATTGAAAGCTGATCCCGGTGCGGTGTTAGTCGATGTGCGGACCAATGCGGAACGGGATTGGGTTGGCCGGGTCGTGATCAATGAAAAGCAGCATGTGTCATTGCAATGGGCCCAATATCCAGGCGGGATACCAAATCCTGACTTTCTGAGTCAATTAGCCAAAATAGCGGAAAAAGGTACCATTTTAATATTTCTGTGCCGTTCTGACATACGCTCCCGCCTCGCTGCGACGCTGGCAACCGAACATGGCTATCACAACAGTTTTGATATTTTAGAGGGATTCGAAGGCGACAAAAACGCGAATGGACATCGAAAATCAATTAGTGGATGGTGCAAGGCCGGTTTGCCGTGGATAGGTACCTAAACTTTTCTTTGTAGTGCTTTCCGCATTGAATAACGACGCCGCGAATGGCAGCGCCGTCCCCTTATAGAAGGCAGACGACGTGACTATTTCAGGGCTTACGCAAAAGTGCCTCGAGCGGTATTATGCTCTCCTGACCATACTAGTGTAATATCTTCTTCGGCAGGTTTTGGTAATTCTACTGCTGGGACAATTTTATTTTGCGCAAGCCTTATATGCAAAGGTATTACAGACAAAAGCGCGCTAATTAGTAGGCTTTAATCTGACTATCCATCGATGATATTTGATGCGTTTTTATATACCTATCTGGAGAGTTGCCTTCACTTCTGGCTACCCGCGCTTGGACTAACGAATCATTGAAACGATTGATCGTCGACTGATCAGTACCAGGAATAGGAATCATGATGGGAGCTGCAAGTGGCTACATTGCAGCTCCCGCTCCCGGGAGAGAGCCTGTGACTGGATCTGGCACGAATGTTTGGGCAAATAGCCGCAGTGGCACAGGCAGCAATGCCACACGCCCTGAATAAGTGGCGTAATGATAGATAAACGTCGGAACGTTGCGGAAAGTGACATTACCGACGTGGCTTCGATCCCATTCAACCTGGGCTTCAATAAAGCCTCCGGGCGTATCAAAACCAATCCGGGTCAAAAGGATGGTGCGCGTCACATAACGCAGTTCGACCAATATCTTCCCCAGCGCGATAATGCCATGTCAGCATATATCGCTATAATTTTCGTTGTGAATGAATATGGCGCCAAAATCTGCTTCTGGCATTACCACGGGCAATAAATATGCCCCGTACATATCAGCATGCCCACGCGATCCATTTATGAGAAATTGCCGGATGTCATCATGATAATGTGTCAGCTCTGCGCGTCGTTCCAGTATTGTTGCGCCGGGTACTAGGGACAAGCCAGAAATAAAAATCCACAGAAGCTCGCCACCAGTATGTGCATCGACGGTATGAGTGGCTCGGTTATAACGCAGCATAATGCTGCTCTCCACGTGAAAATGTCGTCTCCGTAAAGATGGCGACGACATTGAGTGTATCAAGTATTAGGTCAGGTCAACACCAGTTCAAGTATCGCCGTACTAATGCTATGCTCTCAGTAACTGGTTTTGAAGCGGAACACGGTAACTGACGATTGTTTCAAATTACGATTAGTGTCAAACTCATACATACCAGCAATACCTTTGTATTTGATCTTCGCTAAAGCTGAAACATACTGTTTCGGCTCGACTGAACTGGCTTCTTTCATGGCCTGTGCCACCACCATCATGCCATCGTAAAACGAAGCTGCATAAGTTTCAGCCGGATGATTGAAACGCTTCTGATATTCGGCTGCAAATTCCTTGCCGCTGGCCAATTTGTCAAGCATCGCGCCGCCTTGGGTGCAATACACCTGGTCCGTGACTGCATTACTGCCGAGACGGCCCATTTCAGGTGCACAAATACCATCACCGCCCATAAACAACGTCTTGATACCCAATTGTTTCATCTGAAGTGTCATGGGGCCGCCTTGTAGCGAATAGCCGCCGTAGAAAATTCCGTCAGGCTTTTTCGATTTGATCGAAGTCAGGATAGCGTTGAAATCGGTACTGACAATCTTGATACCGTTGACTTTAGCAATTTTTGCAAAATCTTTTGCGACTCCTTGGCCGTGGACTGTACGATCATCGATAATCGAGACTTGCTTGGGTTTCAGTTCGTTGGCTGCTTTAACGTGCATATCGACCAATTTTTGGGCGGCGCCGAAACCAGACCGTGGATCGGCCTGGTCATCTTCCATCCAGGCTTCAAATTTGATTTTCTTGCCGCCGATCACCATTCCTTCGGTGTTCAGCTTTTCAATTGCCATTTGCAAACCACCCTGGTGATCTTTACCGGCCTGCGCCTGCGCACCTGTCAGCGGGTACTGAATCTAATCTGTACTATTTGTGTTTCCTGCGCCATATTAAGCGTGGTTAGCGCTGCTAGCATCACCCTCATCCAATTTAGTTCATATGTACATGGCTTTCCTTTAGCCTGTCTTTGTAGTATTAATTTTTATATTATTGGTCTGCAGCAAGTGACAATGCATTCGCATATACGCTTATTCTGAGCGCAATCCTAGCAGGGTAGACGCCACATTTAATTTTTTTTGCAGTACCTTCCTCTACTCATAGATTCAATGGTGAAGTAAGCAAAATTACATAGATTTATCCAGCAGGACCTAATAAAAATTACCCCCAGCAGCGTTGTGCACTTCTAACAGTAGCGATTACAAATGGCTATTTTTTAAAAATACGATTTAGACAAAACCACCCCAGCGGCGCTATTCTCTAGCTTTACATACATAATGTCTTCGCCGGCAAGCTTTGTCGAGGAAATTTTACGTAGGCCCTAAAAGTAGTGTACACTCGTGCATCAGGCTAGAAATAGCGTTTCGCATATCCCGATCTTGCGGGCGCAACAACCATATCAGACTTGTCGTGGGCCCAGACAACGGCAAAACTGGCGGAAAACTTTTCCCATTCAGGAAGGGTCAACATTTGATTCAACACACCATCGTCATGTACGGTTGCATCGCAATGACCGATACGCAGCGCCAATAACCCATCGGCGGGTGCTTTCACCACTTCTTCGCGCGCTCCGTAACCGACATGCAAGCTGCCACCATAAGGACTGCCTTCGGATAAACAAACGCTGCGCCCCTTCAGGGGCAACCATTGTTGAATATCGGTGTCGGAACGCATGTTAGTGTGGCCCTAAGCTTGATAATCTCAGTGTCTGAAACCCGCACAACAAGCTATCAACTTTTCCGGCAGCAATTGAAGACGATTGTGTGGCGTCACGAGCACTGTTGAGACACTGACATTCAGGCGCTTAGCAAGTGCTTCAGCTAACACGTCATCGACATTTTCCGGGGTGCGGAATTTCTGTCCGGCCGCATAGCCTTGTCCTGCATAGGCAACGCCAACGACCACATTACCACGTTGTTTGATAACAACCAACATATCGCCAGCATAGGCCGATTGCGCCTTAACGGATGCTGCCATAAATAAGAAAAGTGCAAGGAATGCGAACAAAATCCACCATCGGGGCAAAGGGATTTTCGTATTCATAGAAAATAAAATACAACTAAATTAGAACTTACGCAAAATTGTCGCCGCAAGGTGTGCTGACGAAGAAAGTAAGCTCGGTGTAACAGCAAATTCGAACTGTATGCAGTTCGCCTATGGAACGGGTTGTGCATGCATTAACAATTGCGTCCCGCAAGGACGGTTAAGAGAGCAAAACGCCGCTGGGACGATTTTGCGTAAGGCCCTATAAACACCATTAAACATAATCAGACATATTGATAGCACAATAACCGGTGCTTCAAGTTTTCCAGAATGAATTGATCAATTAGCGCCGCTAACATCGCGATCACCAGAATATTGGTCATCACACCCACCATATCAGCGGTTTCGCCTGAATATGCCAACGTGCCCCCCAGACCTTTGCCGAAGCCAATCAGCATTTCGGCAGATATCAACCGCCCGCCAGGCATTGCCAAAAGCCAATTGCGCGCCATTGATAAGCTCAGGTATCAAAATGCTGGCAGATACACCTGTTTCAGCATGTCCCAGCGATTCTCCCCCATCACACGAGCGGCTGCAACTTGTACTTGCTGTACTTTCGGTCGTGTTCATTACGCTTAACGCCGCCGGAAAACAGGCTGCCATCGCGATCGCAACAATAATCGGCAGATTCCCAAACTCCATGACAGTTAAGAACAACGGCACCCAGGCAATGAACGAAATCGATTGCAAAATAATGATTGCAGATTTCAATACTTCGCGAGAAAAAACAAAACCGCATCAATCAAACTAAAGCCAATCCCGAGGATCAGCGTAGCGTCATACCCCGCGCCCAGAAGCATCAAATTTTCCCACAACGCGGTGCGAAAATCAGCGTTCTGCATTACTTCCCACAACCGATGGAGCACCGGCACGACGCCAGGCATCAAGTAATCCGGCAACGACCAGGCGGCGACCTACCAGCCAAATAAGATAAAACTAATCGCCATTGCCATCGCTAACTTTTGACGATGACCAGCAACACGAATCGGAGTATTCATAAGTTCATTCAAACATGTTTCAAAGGACGATGGCCGGCGAGTAGCCGACCATCGCAATAACTATTATCGAGACTTATGCCTAAACAGACACAAAACGAAAAACTGCGAAGCACTGCTAACACCGACTTTGAGTATAGCGGGTCTAGAGGGTCCAAAGATTAAAGCTTGCGGGCTTTCTGCCATTCCAGACTGAAAATGCCGCTCACATCAAACAGCTTGCCATTTCTGGTTTTTAGGGAATCCTGATCTTACAAAATATTGGCCAATTCTTGCATTCGCGCTAATTTTTTAGGCATCAAAGCAGCGGTAAAAGTCTGTATTTTAATAGCGCTGGTAATCACGACATCACGTAATAAGTCACCGTGTTTCAATGTTTTCAGGATTGGCTCGGCAATCAAATAATGGGAAATCAGTTTCGAAGCGGCAGCCGGGTCTTTGCTCATCAATTGGATGGCATCAAGTCGTGCATCCAGCGATTTCCAGACCGCCTCAAGGCGCTTGGTCAAGGTCACACCGGAAGTAATCACCACCCTGCAAGGGAACAGCCAGAATGCGCCAACTTCATAAATCTGCGTGACAGGCGCGATCAGTTTGACGATCCTGGCTTGTGGCTCGAACAGAAATGCTGCATCAATACGTTTACCTACCAACGACTGCACCGCGACTTGCGGGCTGACGGCGACGAGCTTGATATCGTCCGCTTTAAGACTGGCACTTTTTAACATCACGCCTTTCAAAACTGTGTTGGCGATACTACCTTCAGACTGCGATGCCAGTGTTTCTCCTTTAAGTCAGGCCACGTCTTTGATACCGCTGTCGTCACGCACCACACCATTGCATGGTAGCCATGCTGCGCGCCACCGACGACTTTCAAGTCAGTCCCCTTGAAGGTCCAGGCAACCGCATTATTGAAGCCCAGCACGCCGGTATCTATTTGACCACCAACGATTGCTTTAATCAGATCGGTGCCCAATTCGAATTCGATCAGTTCAACATTCAGGCCATGCTTTTTATAAAATCGCCTCCAAATGCCGCCATCGCTTGCGCGTCGTCCATCACCCTCAAATAACCAATCTTGAACTTCGCTGCGGCGTATGTCTGACTAGCCAATACCAGACTCAATACTCATAGGACTGAGACCAATAACCGCTTCTTCATGTTTATCTTGCTAATTATGCGCGCACTCATACGCCAACTCCTTCCAGGGTTTTAGCCAACTCGTATTGGTCAGCATGGATGCCAAGCAAGCATAATATTTCTCGCCGTATATTCGAAGATTCAGACAAATCGTGGGTCTTTTCGTGATGCGTCAGGTTAAATTCACGCACCACTTTGGTGGGACGTGGACTGAATACCAGAATCCGATCGGCCAGAAACAAGGCTTCATCTACGTCATGGATAACCAGTAACATGGTCGGGCGATCAACGCGGAGCAACTGACGCAGCGCATCTTGCAATGTCATTCGGGTCAACACATCATTGCGCCAAACGGTTCATCCAGCGAAGTGTTTGTTAATTTGATTAAAGGATAACTTCATCGGAGATAAGTGATTATTTTGATCTGATGCTGATGGATAAAAGGTGTTCTGGATGGCGAATTTATTTTCGTTCTGTTTGCCTGAACTGCCGCGCCCAGTACACAAGGAATGTTTTTTACTCACAGTACTTTATCGGCGATACCCATAGGCAACAAGTACTTTTAGGTTCTTTACTTATGCGAAAAATGCGTATGAATTAATCTTCATTCCTCCCACGCTCTGTCAATCTCACTGGACCAGCCGAATCTTGCCTGTTAGAGTTATCCCAATCTACCCTCTTCACTGCGTGCGTCTGCGGCCATCTGCTTCAAGGCTATCAATACATCCGGATAACGCAAGCGTACGCCCAACTCGGCCTTCATCCTCTGGTTTTGCAGACGACGTGACTCCGACATAAATGATAGCAAAATCGGCGACACCTGTTGCGCCAGTTCGGTGCGCGGCAAACGGGGCGGAAACGGAAAGCCATAAGCTGCCGCCACCGCATCGAAATATGCCGCCATTTTCATCTCAGAATCATCGACCGCGTGATATACCCGCGATGGTGCAGCCTTAAAAATCGCAGAAAAAATAACCTGCGCCAGATCATCAGCATGAATATGGTTGGTATAAACGTCATCCGCAGCGCATAAGGCTGGCGTGGCTTTTTTGAGACGTTCGAGTGGCAGACGATCCGCCGCATAAATACCCGGCACCCGCAAAATAGCCAAGCGCCCTGCACGGCGCTTGGCCCACGCGCGCAAGACTTGTTCGGCATCGACCCGGCGCTGAGCGCGGGCGTTATACGGATTGACCGGTTGGGTCTCGTCAACTAAGCGCCCTGCGCAATCGCCATATACACTACTGGTACTGATATAAACAAGCGTCGTCCGCTCGGGTAAAATAGCGGCCAGATTGCGGGTGCGTTGATCTTTACTCCCAGTCAATTGCGGCGGTGCCAAATGCACAACAATTCGCGCTAACCGGCTGATACGCACCAACGTATGCGGGTGATCAAGGTTTGCCAGTACAGGATACGCGCCGGCAGCGCGCAATTCGGCAAAGCGGGCGGCTTGACTGGTGACTGCAAAGACTTTAAAACGTCGTTGTAATAATGACAATAAATGCATACCGACGTCACCGCATCCGAGTACCAACAAGCGCGGTTTACCGAATGCTGACTTGGTAGATGTTAGCACCTTTATATCGGCACCCGTATTTTGGTTTAATTTTTTCATATTCAGGATTGTATGAATTTTCAGGTAACTGTTCAGCCTAGTGGTCGTCAATTCACTTGTGACGATAGCGAAACTATTTTGAGCGCGGCGATCCGTGCTGGCGTAGGTTTGCCTTACGGTTGTAAAAATGGCGCATGTAGCTCTCTTGCAAAGGCAAAATCATTGCTGGCCACGTCACCCATAGCCAACATCAAGAAAAAACTTTGTCCGTTAGCGAGAAAGAATCAGATTTTTCGCTATTTTGCTGCGCTACACTGCATTCCGACGTCACCATTGAAGCCCGCGAAGTCGCTGGTGTCGGTGAATTTCCAATCCGCAAAATGCCAAGCAGGGTCGCTAGCATTGAAAAAGTTGCCGAGGATGTTGCCTACTCTCGCTACAATTGCCGGCTACGGAGCGCTTTCAGTATCTGGCCAGGCAAACGTCGCAGTTATAGCATGGCGAATGCACCACATAACGACGCCCAACTCTCGCTGCACATCCGACATATGCCCGGTGGATTATTTACCGACCAGGTATTTTTCACCTTAAAGGAACGCGATATTTTACGTTTTGTGGGCCCGCTCGGCACTTTCTTTCTGCATGAAGATTCAGAAAAACCAATGATATTGCTAGCATCCGGCACCGGCTTTGCGCCGATCAAAGCGATCATCGAAAAAATGATCGATAATGCGTCATCGCGTCCGATAACGTTATATTGGGGCGGTCGCCGTCCACAAGATCTTTATATGCACGCATTGTGTGAGAAGTAGGCCCACAATATATCGAACTTTACCTACGCGCCAGGATTTCCAATGTCCAAGGAGAAGATCAATGGACTGGTCGCAGCGGGTTTATGCATCAAGCCGTCATGACGGATTTTACAGATTTATCCGGCTCTCAAGTCTATACTTGTGGCACGCCGATCGTCGTAAGATTAGCACGGTGTGACTTTATTGGGTTGTGCAAACTGCCTACGCAAGAGTTTTATGCAGATTTGTTCAGGTCAGAAGCAGATTTTTCGGACGAATAGGCACCGTATATAGACAATAGCCTACGTCAAAAAGTATTGAATTTTTTTGACGCATTTTACAGAAAGCCCTAGTATTAATGCTATAAATTTTATCACTAAACATTTACGATGCGCAGCCGTCTGCTACTCCATTTAGGCAAGCCTCGCGCGTAAGTGCTTTTTGATCACAAAACCACAGGCCATGCCTGTGGTTTTTTTTGCCTCGCCATTTCGGCACAAAATAATGGCAAAAAAATACCCATATTTTCATCCATTTTTTCTCTATTATCTATTTAGGACTTACGCAAAATCGTCACAGCAAGGCGTGCCGACGAAGACAGTACGTGAGTAAGGCTAGGAGAGAACAACGCCGCTGGGTCGATTTTCTATACATGCTACAACTTTTAAAACAATTTTTAATACCTTACCCGGAGCCCGACCATGGAATTTAACCAATTTTCCACCAATGATTTGATGTATATCACCAATCGTCCGCCACTGGTATTTACTGAAGGCAGCGGTATGTGGATGGCCGATCATAAAGGCAAACGCTATTTGGACTATCTACAAGGCTGGGCGGTCAACGCCCTAGGACATTCACCGCAGTGCATACAAGATGCCCTGATTGCACAATCCAAAAAAATTCTTAATCCATCCCCCGCTTTTTTCAATGCCCCTTCCCTTGAACTGGCTGCACTACTGACAACCAATTCCTGTTTTGATCGCGTATTTTTTGCCAATAGCGGTGCAGAAGCTAACGAAGGCGCGATTAAACTAGCACGTAAATGGGGGAAAAAAAATCCTAACAAAGCAGGCCAAAACCGCTTTGAAATTATTACCTTTGACCACAGCTTTCACGGACGTACACTGGCGACCATGTCAGCCAGTGGCAAACCGGGCTGGGATAACATGTTCGCACCACAAGTACCGGGTTTTCCTAAAGCGGAGTTCAACGATCTTGCCAGCGTAGAATGCCTGATCAATGACAACACTGTGGGCGTCATGCTGGAACCGGTGCAAGGTGAAGGCGGCGTCATGCCAGCGACCCGTGAATTTATGCAAGGCCTGCGCGCGCTAACAAAAAAACATAACCTCCTGCTGATCGTTGACGAAGTACAGTCTGGCATGGGCCGTACCGGTGCGTTGTTCGCGTATCAACTAGCCGATATCGCACCGGACATCATGACACTGGGCAAAGGTATCGGCGGCGGCGTACCGTTAGCTGCGCTACTGGCACGTGAAGAAATTGCCTGCTTTGAGCCGGGTGACCAAGGTGGAACTTACAACGGCAATCCGTTGATGACCGCGGTCGGTACGGCAGTTTTGAGCACGTTGTTAGCGCCCGGCTTTATGCAATCGGTCAACGATAAAAGCGCCTATCTCAGCGCGGAACTGGTCAAGCTGTCAGAAAAATATGGTCTGGGAGGCGAACGTGGCGAAGGCTTGCTGCGCGCACTCAAACTAGGTAAAGACATCGGACCGCAAATCGTCGATATCGCACGCGAGATGGAACCGGTCGGTTTGCTGCTGAACTCGCCGCGTCCTCATTTGCTGCGCTTCATGCCTGCATTGAACGTGACTATTGAAGAAATTAATCAGATGATCAGTATGTTGTCAGAAGTGCTGGATCAGATGAATTCCGCAGAAGAATGACGCTTAACAATAATGGAACGTAGTTGAGAACCCAGCTGAAATTACGGTTGCAATCATGGCTCAAAGTTCAGCCAGAGGCTACATAGCGCTCAGAACCTTTTTGATCTGTTGTGCTATACATTGCTGCTGGCCGCTTGCGGCAGCAGCAATGTCGTGCGTAAAATCCCGGTGATTGGCAGTTACCTGAACTCGCACATTCCACCAAGTAAAACTGGCAACGAGATCGCCATGTATTCGCTATGGCTGATCGATACAGGTTTACCGTTTCGGCGGTAAAAATTCGGAGGCGGGGCTTGATTACAAGTAGAAGATATCGGTGTGAAAATGGGAAAAATCGTTTATTTTTTGAGGCGCTCTGTACCATTATCATTGATAAGTTGAATAGCCCTGTAAATTTTTATCTTACGCAAGTTCAGATTCCGATCTTAAGCAGCAGAAGTGTTGCCTCGGTCATTTGGTATGCCGGAAAAAAGCGGCGCTGATGTAAATTTGTCTTTTTATAATAATGATAATTGAGGATTAGTCATAGAAATCAGCAATGAAAGAACGTTGTACTACTCTTCGCATTACAACGTTCTTTCGTACCATTAGCAGCAACCCCAATCTGACTTGCCCGGTTGCCTTGCAGTATTTACTTTTTCTTAGCAGGAATAAACAGATCCGTAATCGTTCCCAAGCCGATTTCGGCCGCAAACATCGGCGTTTCAGACAAAGTTGGATGCGCGTGGATCGTCAATGCCAAATCTTCCAGATCAGCGCCCATTTCCATTGCCAGCACTGTTTCTGCTAGTAATTCACCGGCATTCACGCCGACGATACCAGCACCGATGATGCGCTTGGTGATTGGATCCCATAACAATTTGGTCATACCATCATCACGGGCCATTGCCAATGCGCGACCACTGGCGGCCCAAGGAAAATTAGCTTTTTCGTAAGGAATGCTTTTGGCCTTGGCTTCGATCTCGGTCAATCCCATCCATGCAATTTCCGGATCGGTGTAGGCAACTGACGGAATCGTCATCGCATCGAATGCGACCTTATGACCGCTAATAACTTCCGCTGCCACTTTGGCTTCGTTAGTCGCTTTGTGGGCCAACATCGGATCGCCACAAACGTCGCCAATGGCAAAAATATGGGCGACGTTTGTGCGTTGTTGTTTGTCCACCGGAATAAAGCCAAGGTCAGTGACGATGACCCCCGCTTTTTCAGCCGCGATTTCTTTACCATTCGGACGACGACCGACTGCAACTAACACCATCTCAAACAATTGCGGCTTTGTCGGGGCGCTAGTATTGCCATCCGCACCTTCGAATGTGGCGCGTAAACCTTCGGGCAATGCTTCCAGTTTGGTGACTTTGGTTTTTAGGTAAATCGCTTCGTAACGTTTTTCGATACGCTTTTGTAGCAGCTTGACGAGGTCACGGTCGGCGGCATGAATCAGGCCATCGGCAAACTCAACCAAGGTTACTTTAGTACCGAGCGCATCGTATACACAAGCCATTTCCAGACCGATAATCCCGCCGCCAATGACGAGCAATGTATTTGGAATTTGACGTAATTCCAACGCGCCGGTGGAGTCGATCAAACGTGGGTCGTCGTAGGGAAATCCCGGAATTTTGGCAACCGATGAGCCGGCGGCGATAATGGCGC
>JACMQE010000162.1 GCA_014377145.1 Glaciimonas sp.
ACAATGTTGTTTTTGCGGGCAATTTAGGCACCGTGCAGGCGCTTGATACCTTGCTGGCGGCTGCGCAGTTATTGCGTAACGAAGAGGATGTGCGCTTTGTACTGGTGGGGAGTGGTAGCCGCAGTGCATGGCTTCAGCAGGAGGTAATCCGTCTCGGTTTGGATAACGTCAAGATGGCTGGTCGCTTCCCGCCGGTGGAAATGCCTGGTATCTTGGCTCAAGCCTCGGCAGTTTTAGTCAGTTTGGTTAGAGACCCTATCATCAGCCAGACGGTACCAAGTAAGGTGCAAGCCTATTTGGCTGCGGGTAAACCGATCATTGCGTCGCTGGACGGCGAAGGCGCCCGAGTGGTGCTGGAGGCAGGAGCTGGCGTGGCCTGTCCAGCGGAGGATGCGCAGGCGCTGTCTGATGCGGTATTGCAGCTGCGTGATGCTTTGCCGGAAGAGCGTCAACAAATGGCGCAGCGCGGACTTGTCTATTACGAACAACATTTTGAACCAACTTTACTTGCCAAACGACTGGCTCAGATTCTTTCCGACGTGGTGATTGGAAAACAGACCACCAATACAACAATTAATCAATGACTGAAGACGCAAAAACTGTAATGGATAAAGAATCTAAAGTTTTGGTGCTCGGCGCTAATGGCATGCTGGGTAACGCTGTACTGCGTTTGTTTGCACAAAGCGCAGGGTATAAGGTGGCCGGGTCGGCACGCTCAACGAGTGCTCTACGTCTATTGCCTGCCAATCTGTCTGACCGTTTGATTTGTGGCGTGGATGTGGAGAATATGGATAGCTTGATCAGCTTGTTTACCACGGTGCGGCCAGATGTGGTGATCAATTGCATCGGCCTGGTTAAACAGCTCGCCGATGCCAATGATCCGTTGGCGGCTATTCCCATTAACGCTTTGCTGCCGCACCGGCTCGCTCGGCTTTGCGGTATGGCTAATGCACGGTTGGTACACATGAGTACGGACTGTATTTTTTCTGGTACCAAGGGCCTTTACACAGAAGCTGATGCATCTGATGCCAAGGATCTGTATGGGCGCAGCAAATATCTTGGCGAGGTAGATTACCCGCATGCCATCACGCTGCGTACCTCCATCATTGGTCATGAGTTGAGTGGCGCGCATAGTCTGGTGGGATGGTTTCTGGCGCAGCAAGGCAGCACTCGAGGGTTCCGGCGGGCTATATTTTCCGGCTTGCCCACGGTGGAGTTGGCGCGGGTGATTCGGGATTATGTAATGCCACATCCGGAGTTGCAGGGTGTTTACCATGTGTCCGCGGAGCCGATCAACAAGTTCGATTTGCTCACTTTGATAGCGAAGGCGTACGGTAAAACCATCGACATCACGCCGGATGACAAGCTGGTGATTGATCGTTCACTCAATTCATCTCGATTCCGGACGGCTACTGGCTACCAGCCGCAACCGTGGCCAGAGCTTGTGGGCCGGATGCACGAATTTGCATAACAAAAAATTAATTACTGAGGAAAAATATGTTCAACGATAAGGTATTGCTCATCACAGGCGGAACGGGCTCATTTGGCAATGCGGTGCTTAGCCGTTTTTTGAATTCTGATATTGCCGAAATTCGTATTTTTAGTCGCGACGAAAAGAAGCAGGAGGACATGCGCATTGCACTCAATAGCGACAAGGTCAAGTTCTATATTGGTGATGTTCGGCAGTACGACAGTGTGCATGACGCACTGCGCGGTGTGGACTACGTTTTCCATGCCGCCGCATTGAAGCAGGTGCCTTCATGCGAGTTTTACCCTATGGAAGCCGTGCGTACCAATGTGCTGGGTGCTGAAAACGTGATGCGTGCCGCGATAGCCAATGAGGTCAAGCGCTGTGTGGTGCTCAGCACTGACAAGGCGGTTTACCCAATCAACGCCATGGGCATTTCCAAGGCGTTGATGGAAAAAGTTATGGTAGCCGAATCGCGACTGTGTGATCCCGGTAAAACGGTCCTATCGGCAACGCGCTACGGCAATGTGATGGCTTCGCGCGGATCTGTGATTCCCCTATTCTTCGGGCAGTTGCAGGCAGGTAAACCACTGACGATTACCGACCCGAACATGACACGGTTTTTGATGTCGCTGGAAGAGTCGGTTGACCTGGTTTTATATGCGTTTGAACACGCACAGCCTGGTGACATCTTTGTTCAGAAGGCCCCGGCATCCACCGTGGGCGACTTGGCGCAGGCTATGAAGGAGCTCCTGGCTAGTTCCAGCGAGGTGAAAATTATTGGTACACGGCATGGCGAGAAGCTGTTTGAGTCGCTGGTGTCGCGCGAAGAAATGGCTCGCGCCGATGACCTGGGCGACTATTATCGGATTCCCGCTGACTCGCGTGACCTCAATTACGACAAGTATTTTATTGAGGGCGAAACCGGTATCTCGGAGATTGACGATTACACCTCGCACAATACGCGCCGCCTTGACATTGAGCAGGTCAAAGAAGTGTTGATGAAGCTGGACATGATTCGGGAGGCCGTACATGCGTAAGCTCAAGGTTATGACGATTGTCGGCACGCGGCCCGAGATCATCCGCCTGTCGCGCGTGATCCCGACGCTGGACCAGCACTGTGACCATGTGCTGGTACACACCGGTCAAAACTACGATTACGAACTCAACGAGGTTTTTTTCAGCGAGCTGGGTATTCGCAAGCCCGATGCTTTCCTGGAGGCTGCGGGGTCAACGGCAGCGGAAACCATAGGCCAGGTCATCATGGCCGCGGACAAGGCGATGGAGCAGCACCAGCCCGAAGCCCTACTGTTGCTGGGGGACACCAACAGTGGTCTGGCTGTCATAGCGGCCAAGCGTCGCAAGATTCCCATCTTTCACATAGAGGCGGGCAACCGTTGCTTTGACTTCCGGGTGCCTGAAGAAATCAACCGGCGCATCGTTGACCACACAGCGGACATTAACCTGACCTACAGTGAGATCGCTCGCGAGTATTTGCTGCGTGAGGGGTTGCCGCCGGACCAGATCATCAAGACGGGCAGTCCGATGCGCGAGGTGATTGATTTTTACCGTGAGGGCATAGCAGCCTCCTCTGTGCTGGACCGACTGGGCTTGGTTGAGCAAGCTTATTTTGTAATGAGTTCGCACCGCGAAGAAAATGTTGACTCGCCTGAAAACCTGCAACGCTTGTTTAATGTGATGAATGCTGTGGCTGAGCAGTTTGGGCTGCCGGTAATCGTCTCGACCCATCCGCGTACGCGCAAACGCATGGATGCCATGGCCTTGGTGGCGCATCCGCTGGTGCAGTTCCACAAACCATTTGGTTTTTTGGACTACGTTCGTCTGCAAACCTCGGCGCGGGCAGTGCTGTCAGACAGCGGCACCGTCACTGAAGAGTCATCAATTTTGAACTTCCCGGCGCTGAATTTGCGGGAAGTGCATGAAAGGCCAGAAGGCTTTGAAGAAGCTGCCGTGATGTTTGTGGGCCTTGACGTGGACCGCGTTCTGCAGGCACTTGCGGTGCTTGAAAGCCAGTTACGTGGTGCGACTCGCACGCTGGCGCTGGTCAAAGACTACGAAACCACGAATGTGTCTGACAAGGTGCTGCGCATCATTCTGAGCTACACGGACTTTGTGAATCGGAAAGTCTGGCACAAGTCGTGATGCCTCTCAAACCTGCGGTCAATGGGAATGGTTTGATTCTTATCACGGGTGCAACTGGGTTTGTTGGCTCGTCTCTGGTGGCCAGGATAGTCCTTGAAGGAACTTGTTGACGCTAAAGTCGGTAAAAGGTTCAATGGACAATCTCGGTTCATACAGATTGGTCAGTTTAAACTTCTTGCAGTGCCGAATGAAGCGGTCGAGACATTGAGCCTAATTGGCATCTTGTAATTCTGCCGGGTGGTCTTCATAGACATGGGCGAAGTAACAATTTAGTACGTAGCTTTGCAGCTTTGTATTAACAATAAAAAACACTATTAATCCACCGAATTATTCAAATGTCAACAAAGAAAATACAACCTCGGGAATAATATAAATGAAGTACAGAAGCGAGATTGATGGCCTGCGTGCACTGGCTGTGGTGCCCGTAATGTTATTTCACGCGGGATTTAGTGCTTTTTCCGGTGGATACGTAGGCGTCGATATTTTTTTTGTAATTAGTGGATATCTAATTACAACAATAATACTAAATGAAAAATTTCAAAATTCCTTCAGCGTAATTAACTTTTATGAGCGACGAGTTCGGCGAATTATGCCGGGACTTTTCTTTGTTATGTTGGCAACGTTACCACTAGCATGGCAATGGTTGCTGCCAAATGAATTTCGCAGGTTTTCAGATAGCCTTGTTGCTATACCCATTTTTTTATCAAATTTTTTATTTTTTATTACTAGTGGATATTTTGGATTGGCGGGTGAACTAAAACCTTTTCTTCATACTTGGAGTCTGGCAGTTGAGGAGCAATATTATGTCATATTTCCTCTAATTTTGATGTCGATGTGGAGATTTGGTGGTCGATGGTTAATATGGGTGCTTGGATTACTGTTCGTGCTTAGCTTAATGCTTGCCCAAGTACTCTCATCCAGTATGCCAGTATTTAATTTTTTCATGTTACCAAGCCGTTTTTTTGAGCTACTAATGGGATCGTTAGCTGCATTTTATTTGTTTCATCGAAAACGTCCAATTTCTAATGAAATGGCAGGTTGGCTTGGTATCATTTTAATTGTGATTTCAGTTGTGGCTTTTGATGTAAAAACCCCTTTCCCAGGGTTGTATACCCTATTTCCGACAATAGGAGCACTATTGATAATAATATACTCAGAAAATACGAGAGCGGGTAATATGCTTGCCGCCAAGCCTTTGGTGGGAATTGGTTTGATTAGCTATAGTACTTATCTCTGGCATCAGCCACTGTTCTCATTTGCTAGACATCGAAGTTTAGCGGAGCCAAGTAAATCATTTTATCTAATGTTGATTTTTGCTTCATTTTTACTAGCGTATATAACTTGGAAATATGTCGAGGCACCGTTTCGTAACAAAACTAAATTTAGTCGAAAAAGCATCTTTCTGTATTTTGCAATTTGCAGTCTATTCTTTATATTATTTGGCCTTTTGGGACATATTACTGGTGGCTTTCCAGGAAGATTAGATAAGTCAGTTAGTGCTTTAAGTATTTCAAAAAAATATGAGGATATGCACTCTAAAACTGGTTGCCATATAAATATGAATGGTTCTTTTTCATTTGGTGATTGTATTGGTGGAAGGGAATCGATTGAACCTAGATTTGCACTCATCGGCGACAGTCATGCGCAAACATTGGTTGCTTCGTTAAGCGATAATTTTAAGAAGAAAGATATTAGTTTTATTCCATTTGTCATGTCTGGGTGTGCACTTAATTTCTTTCTTGTTGAAGTGAAAAATAAAAATAACGGGGATTGTATTAAGTATCAGAGAGCAGTTTTGAGTAGTGTTTATAAATTAAATTTGATTGAGACGTACATTGTTGACGTAAGACTTTATGATAATTCAAGTGAATTGACTCCATCGGAAGCTGCTATATTGATGGTAGAGGGAAATGTTAAATCCATAAAAAAATTAATTGCTCTTGGCAAAACCGTTATCCTTGTACATCCAGTGCCACAGTATGATTATCCAATTTCTGTTTATATGGCTAAAAATCTAATGTTCTATGGTGGGGTTCGCGCTATTCCAATGGAAGGCATTGACTCATTCAGAAATAAAATTTCATTTTATCAAAATAAATTTTCGTCTATTCCGCCAAACGAGCATCTGAAACATGTATACCCAGAGAATATATTTTGTGATTCGTTTGTTAAAGACTACTGTGTCGCTCAGAATGACGGCATTCCTTTCTACTGGGATGGAAGTCATCTAACAAATGAAGGTGCTGAACTAGTGGTTCAAGAAATTTTAAAATGGATTCATTAGGATATTA
>JACMQE010000163.1 GCA_014377145.1 Glaciimonas sp.
CGTATACATGTCGGTAATCGCGGCTTGTCCAATACATGATCTTGCAAGACTGCTATCGCTTGTTGACCATTAAATTTTCCCTCTATCGGCAAACGCGCAATATCCATTCCATACAGCGTAAATACATATTGATTCACAATCGCAGCATTCCAAGGTGGGCAAAGACCATCGTAACCAAAATAGTTCCCAAACATATCAGGGTCTGCCGCAAACCAACCAGTGAAGTCATTTAAGCCTTGGCGAGCACCCGTAACTGGGCTATTACCGATGATTGGACCGGACTGTCCGCCGAGTGTCACACTTGAGGCAAGTTTTCCGATACTTTTTCCCATCTTGATTAACATTATCGCTGCGCGAAGGAGCATCGGGGACGTGGCAGATGAACGCCAGCGATTGTGTCCCCGCAGGTAAATCGCTTCAGCCAAAGTGAAGGTTATGATTACTAGATAAAGCCACGTGCGTGACGTTATCCATACTGTCGAAAGCAAACTCACCGGGAATTGCTGCGCCATTGTTAAAGGATGCAATGCAGAATTTTATGCTTATGTCCTGTTTTTATTTTCCAGTATAGACAAAATGTTAACTTAAATAATACGTGATTCATCTTTCATGATTAAGAATGTGACCGCTGCCGTCAGCTCAATTTACAGCCAAAAGGTGACGAGGCAATTATTAGTCAGCGTCACTTTCATATCGGCGCCAAACTGGCCGGTAGCGACCTGTGGATGCTTCGTCATTGCCCGATCAACAAAATAAGTAAACAACGACGTCCATCTTCAGGTGATGCGGCTGGCATGAAAGGCGGGCGGGTACCACTGCAAGTATCCGCCGGCTACATTATTGAAGCTGCGATTCATCTTGCCTACCTCATCGGCGGAAACCCAATAACCAAGTAATTTGGTTAATAACGCATCAGCCTGTTTTTTGGTATAACCGCGTCGGCATACACCAACACCATCAGACCGATATTAATGGCACCGACAGTAGCGCCGTCAACCATTACGTTGGCATGACTTATGCTTTGAATTAGGACAATCAATTTAAGACACCCCTAAAAATAGGTCAGGACAGCGTCACTCGGGCAAACTTACGCTTGCCTACTTGCACCACCAACTTTCCAGACTGTACTTTCAAGGCTTTATCGCTGATGGTAGTGCCATCGATTCGCACGCCGCCCTGCTCTACCATCCGTAATGCTTCTGAACTTGATAAACACAAATTAGCTTGTTTCAGTAACTGGCCTATCCCGAGCGGTGCACCGCTTAAGCTAAACTCCGGGATATCGTCAGGAATCCCGCCTTTGGCGCGATTGTTGAAATCGGCCAGCGCTTCTTCCGCCGCGTGCTGGTTATGGAAACGTGCGACGATTTCCTGCGCTAGCGCTACTTTGATATCGCGCGGATTTTGACCATCAGCGACTTGCGCCTTGTAATCGGCAATATCAGCTATTGACTTGAACGACAGCAGTTCGTAATAACGCCACATCATGACGTCGGAAATACTCATGAGCTTGGCGAACATAGTATTGCCATGTTCGGTAATGCCGATATAGTTGCCCTTTGACTTCGACATCTTATCCACGCCATCCAAGCCCTCAAGCAACGGCAGGGTGAGGATGCATTGTGGTTCCTGACCGTATTCCTTTTGTAGCTCGCGTCCGACTAGCAGATTGAATTTTTGGTCGGTACCGCCTAATTCCAGATCGGATTCCAATGCAACTGAATCGTAGCCTTGCATCAGCGGATACAACAATTCATGCAGCGAAATGGGCGTCCCTATCTTATAACGCTTCGCAAAATCTTCCCGTTCTAAAATCCGCGCCACCGTATATTTGGCCGACAACTGAATCATGCCACGCGCACCAAGTTTGTCCGACCACTCCGAGTTGTAGCGAATTTCGGTCCGCTCCGGATCAAGGACCAAACTAGCTTGGACAAAATAGGTTTTGGCGTTTTCTTCGATTTGCTCACGTGTCAATGGGGGACGCGTAATATTGCGGCCAGATGGATCGCCAATCAGGGAGGTGAAATCCCCAATCAGGAGGATGACGTTGTGGCCCAGATCTTGCAGCTGGCGCATCTTATTCAGCACAACGGTGTGACCGAGATGCAAATCTGGCGCAGTCGGATCAAGTCCAAGTTTGATGCGTAAAGGCTTGCCGGTTTGCTCAGAGCGGTCCAACTTACGTGCAAAATCTGCTTCGATCAATAATTCATCAACGCCGCGCTTGGTGAGCGCCAACGCTTCCTGCACCTTATCGGACAGAATCAATGATTTTTTTACAGCGTCAGTTGCTAGCGAGGACCCCGCAACAGGCATATTGGGCACATTATTTTGAGGAGGTAGAGACATAGTTTATTTCTAGCTTGTACCAAAGTAGGTTCTAAAAGTCGCTGCATTATCCAATGACGCAAGACGTTCAGCAAATCTGGAGTCAAGCCTCGAAGACACGTTTTACAGGGATTTATTTAACACTTTAAAAATCTGTATTTTAAGATCTGATAAAATAATGGCCGGTCCTCTAAACCCCTGCTTTAGTTTCAAACAACAAAACTAAGGCAACTAGAATCGGTACAAACGGCAAATTTTAACGTATAGCATCATGTCCTTTAAAGATAAATTCATGAACCTTCGTCCCAATGTCAAACTGTTGACTGGTTCATCACATAAAACCCGTATTATTTCCGCCTCTGCCTTGTTCCTGGTTGTTTGCGCCTTTGGGGCCGCAGGCGTAGCACCGATCACGCCGGATACATCTGACATTCAAGTCAGGGCCATTACAGAAGAATTAATGCTGCCAAGCTTACATCAGCAAATTACTGCACTTGAATCACAAGATCATTTGTACGTTGCCGAAGACAAAATGCGCGCCGGCGATACCTTGGCAGCGCTGATGACGCGTTTGGGCATTAACGATACTGAAGCTGCCAATTTCATCAAATCAGACAGCACTGCGCGTAGTATGTTGCGCCTCAAACCCGGTAGTGTGGTGCAGGCACAAACCGATAACGAAGGTGATTTGCAATGGTTGCGTGCGATACAGACAAATGGAAAGAATATCCCTAAAAATCTGGTATTGACACGCCATGGCGAAAAATTTAATGCAATCGAAGAAACATCAGCTTTAGAAACTCGTGTTGAAATGCGTTCAGGCATAATTCGTTCATCGTTATTTGCCGCTACCGATGATGCCGACATTCCAGATACCGTGTCAGCGCAGGTTGTCGAGATGTTTGGCACCAATATTAATTTTTCATCCGATTTGAAACGTAGCGATCGTTTTAACGTCGCTTACGAGACTTTTTGGCAAAACGGTCAGTTTGTGCGCGCTGGCCGTATCTTGGCCGGTGAATTCTTGAATGCTGGAAAAACCTTTCAGGCAGTCTGGTTTGATGATCCAAAAAGTACGCAGGGTGGCGGCTATTATGGTTTTGACGGTTCATCTTTGAAACAAGCATTTTTGAAATCACCATTGGCGTTTACACGGATTTCGTCAGGTTTTTCCATGCGTACTCATCCGATTTTTGGCCGCTGGAAAATGCATAGCGGCGTCGATTTTGCCGCGACAACAGGCACACCGATCCATGCAGCGAGTGATGGGGTAGTAGATTTTGTCGGTATACAAAATGGCTATGGCAACGTGATTATCCTCAAACATGCTGGAAATATTACGACCGTATATGCCCATATGAGCCGTTTCGCACAGGGCTTCCGCCGTGGTAGCAAGATTAGCCAGAGCGATGTTATCGGTTTTGTCGGCATGACCGGCTGGGCGACCGGTCCGCATTTGCACTATGAGTATCGGGTTGCAGACAAGCCAGTTGATCCGATGTCGGTCGTCGCACCTACAATGCAGGCTCTTAGTGGAGAAAAACTACAACGTTTTCGTGCGGTAGCCAGTGATATGTCACATCGCTTTGCCCTGCTGCAAACCAATACAACCGTGGCAATCAATAACGCCATACTGGCAAACTCAAAATCATCTCGCACCTGACGCTTTGTTAAGCATTCAATCGTTTCAAAAAACTATTGATGGAGCAGTCCTTGTAAAATGAAGCGATTCAACAACAGGTTTTTTATGACTGCGCAAAACGCACACACCATTTTATTCCTCGGACTAATGTCGGGCACCAGCCTGGATGGCATAGATGGTGTCATTGCCTCTTTCTCAAGCGACAACACAAAACAGCACTCGGCGGTGACCTTCACTTCAGCATATACACCTTTTTCTGCCTCGCTGCGGAGAGAATTGATGTCACTGCAACGGGCTGGCGAGAATGAAATCGAGCTTGGAGCATTAGTCGGCAATACGCTAGCGACGCATTATGCTGCTTGTGTCGAGCGCTTATTAATCGATGCGGGCCTGAGTGCCGATCAAATACGCGCCATTGGTGTGCATGGACAGACCATCCGCTATCGGCCAGAGTTGGGGTTTACCCGCCAAACCAATAATCCAGCATTACTGGCAGAGCTCACAGGGATTGATGTTATCGCCGATTTCTGCAGCTGCGATATCGCCGCTGGTGGTCAGGGCGCACCATTAGTTCCAGCCTTCCTCCACCAAGCAGTGTTTGCTAATCCAGCAGAGACCCGCGTGGTATTGAATATTTTGAGGGAATAGCCAATGTCAGTATGTTGCGCCAACAAGCAACTGGCGGGAGACCAACGCTCGATATCGGCTTTGATACAGGGCCGGGGAATATATTGATGGATCTCTGGATCAAGCTGAATCAGAGCAAGGATATGATGAAAATGGTGCCTGGGCAGCAAGTGGCAAGTCGCTTCCACTATTACTAAAAGCCTTTTTGAACGAACCTTATTTTGCGTTAACCTCGCCTAAAAGCACAGGCTGCGACTTGTTTAATGAAGCGTGGCTAGCCGCAAAACTGGCGCATTTCCCGCAATTTTTGCCCGCCGATGTCCAAGCTACAATAGCAGCACTGACAGCAACAACGATTGCCGATGCCATCGTGCGACACGCGAAGGATGCAAAGGTGATCTATGTTTACGGTGGCGGAGCTTATAACCCTTACCTGATAAAAATGCTAGGCTAATCAATCGACCAGCATGGTTCTGCCGCCGAATTAGAATCGACCGAAGCAATCGGTATAGCCCCCAACCATGTAGAGGCGTTGGCCTTTGCGTGGCTGGCGCAACGTTTTGATTTACGACAACCAGGCAACTTACCCAGCGTAACGAGCGCCGCTGGTCCCCGCATTTTGGGAGTACTGTACCCAGCATGATAACTACTCAGCGAAACTAATAAAAGGCACTTAGGTAATTTGCCTCAGTGCTTTTTCTAACTATTTCAATCAAATCTACCAATGCTACTTAACAGCACCTAACATTTCATAAAACTACTTAGGACCTATTCGAAATCTTATTGCATTTATGTTTATCTTTGTAAACTGTATAGATAAGAAAAAAGCGATACGATACATAAGTGACATAAGCCAA
>JACMQE010000164.1 GCA_014377145.1 Glaciimonas sp.
CCGTATCGGCGCTGCCGATGATCTCGCTGGCGGACGTTCTACCTTTATGGTGGAAATGACCGAATCAGCCGCAATCCTGAACGGTGCAACCGCTAGTTCGCTGGTATTGATGGATGAGGTTGGACGCGGCACTTCGACTTTCGATGGTCTAGCGCTAGCTTGGGCTATCGCGAAGCAATTGATCGAAATGACACGCAGTTTCACTTTATTTGCGACACATTACTTCGAGCTGACACATTTGCCGGATATCCATGCTTCCGCTGCAAATGTCCATCTATCCGCATTTGAGCATAAAAATAGAATTGTGTTTCTGCACGCCGTCCAGCCCGGCCCGGCATCACAGAGTTATGGCTTGCAAGTGGCGCAATTGGCGGGCGTACCGGCTCCGGTGATCAGAGCCGCACGCAGGCACCTTACCTTGCTGGAATCACAGTCAGTGCAAGCGACGCCGCAATTTGACTTGTTCTTGGGCCATCAGATTAATAGTAATACCAGTGGTACGGTTGAGGTTAAACTTACCGAAGGTCATTCGATGCAGAAAGCGTTGGCTATTGACTTGGTTGAGGCGCTGGCACTGATAGATCCAGATGCATTAACCCCACGTGAGGCATTGGAGCATCTGTATAGACTGAAGCATTTGAGCAATCTACACTTCCCTTTATAACAGTCGCATGAATCACCACACCACATCCACCGCCTGCATTGAGCTGCACTTATACTCGATTCTGGCCTTATTAGCGTATTAACTTGGACCAGGGCGGTGGGAGTGATACTCATACTACTTTGTTTTTCCGCGCTTCTCATTGCCAATGACCTGCCGGATGTTAATACGTTTAGTTTTGGTGTTATCGGGCATGCATTTCGCACCGTGTCAGATGAGATTGGCCTGAGCACTGCTATCGACCAAATGGATGATAAAAATCTGGCATTTGTCGTCAAGAATGAAAGTCTTGTAATGATAAGTTGTACCAGCAACGGAAAACATTACTGCATAGCTCAAAAAATAGCTTGATTGTGTCGCTTGCTGGCAGCGATTGGGTTGCGTGCAAAAACGAAGCGGGACGCTACACTTCCTTTGAACGCTTGAATCGCATTCGAGCACTATTCTTCGCAGATGATTTTTCGTTGGGCGCTACCTGGATTCCGATGAATCGCTAGTCAATGTCACCAAAGTTTCATAAATATGTTGAAAATGCAAGCTGGGAAATGGGTAATGTGATGTTTGCGATATTCAATTTACCTTCTCAGAATAATCATTACCTGGTCGAAGGTGGTCGTAATATTGAGTTTGAAGACCGACTTATTGCCAACAAAGACTGGTTGAAACGTATATTTATGATTACGGAACAAAAAACTGCTGGCATTATTTTGTTTTGTGATGGCGACTTATTGGCAGCACAGCGCCCTCGGATATTCGATTTCAATGCCAGACGGGATGGCTTTGTAGAAATCCGTCACAGTATTAGTACGCTAGCATCGACATTTTCTGGAAAGGTGTTACATTCATACATGAGCCGCCTCCCCCTGAAAGTGCACCCGCTCTCAATGGCATCATTTGGAAAAAAATCTAGGTGATATGGAGATTGCTACATCATGGGTTAAAGTGACGATAAACGAGAGCAATCCAAATTTCTTTGTGCTGGATGACAAGCGGAACTAAGCAGTTTTTATGCCTGGATTAATTTCTATCTATGGTTAGAAATACAACAAAGTAGAAGCTGTTTGATTTTAATATAAAAAAGCCGTGAACAAAGATTCAAAATCAATGCTCAAGGCTTTCTTTATTAGTGTTCGCTTAAGAACCTATTCAGGATCTAAGCGCCGATATAAATGATATATCTCGTAGTTTCCTGAAATTTAATGCAGAGGATGGCTGCGAAATTCATCAGTGGTATCATCGTGATCCCCATGATGATGACCGTGCGCCCCATGCACGTGTTGATGAACGATTTCTTCCTCTGTTCCCTGGCGTACGTCGCCAACTGTTAAATCAAAACGCAATGCTATGCCTGCCAATGGATAATTACCGTCCAACACAACTTTCTCATCAGCGATATCGGTGACAGTGAAATTAATGTTTGCTCATCATCATCTTCACCGTCTGGCGTTCCTGCAAATTGCATGCCAATTTGAAGCGGGGTCCGTAGCCGGTTACGCAATTCAATCTTTACCAGCTTTGAGTCATATTCGCCAAAGGCATCATCAGGTTCTATTTGCAACTCAGTGTTATAACCACGCTCCTTACCATCGAGCGCTTCTTCAATTTTTGGCAATGTGCTTTCGTAACCGCTTTGGAAATACACCATCGGCTCACTACTTTCCTCGATCAAATTGCCTTGCGCATTTGACAGTTTGTAGTGTACGGTCAGCACAATATTGTGGGAAATCTTCATGATCATTCCTTGCATTTAATCTGCGCAAAGATTATACCCGTCGAATTCATCTGGTCCGCGGAACAAGATGAAATTTCCAAAATACATAGGCCGTCCCTAATTCTCACTATTTAAAAAATTAAATTTGCAATGCGACGTTGCCTTCAAGCCAGCCAAATGATCGATGCAGCCCAATGAGGAATAGCGGTAAAGAAATTTCATGTTGACTTGTCATAACTAGTTGCAATGGCTCTACATTGCTTGAGTTACAAAAGAAAGTTTCCACCAAATGGCATTCTTTATAGAGATGTTTGTCATAACCAGACGATTTTTTCGATGGTATCACGGTGACTCTTCCCACCGTTTCCAAAGGCATGATCATGTGCGTATCGGCATCGTAAGCCTTTCTGGCTAGTCCATCGGCGCTGTTAATTCAGAGATCAGTACTTCGGCTCCAGAACACTGACTTTGTGTAATATAAATAGGACTTACGTAAAATTGTTCCCAATGCTTAATAACAACTTCAGCGAGAATTTTCAAGCTCGTTAAGTGGTAATGCCCCTAAAATGAAGACAAAACCAAAAGCTTGTATTTTCGCAGCAGCATGCAAGCATAATCAAACTGATGTAATGCTTGCTATGAAAAATTTTACCTTACTAAACGACCTGTCGCCTGCACAATTTTTACGTGATTACTGGCATAAAAAACCTTTGCTGATTCGGCAGGCTGTACCAGCGTTTACACCGCTGTTGTCTGTCGAGGCGTTATTCGAAATGGCAGCCCGCGATGACGTTGAATCGCGTTTGGTCACCCATTTCAAGCAAGAATGGAAAGTAGAAAACGGACCGGTTACGTCCTTGCCATTGTCTAGTAAAAAAGATTGGACGTTGCTGGTCCAGGGGGTCAATTTACATCATGATGCAGCTGACGCGTTACTTAGGCAGTTCCGCTTTATATCTGATACGCGACTAGATGACCTGATGATCAGTTACGCCACTGACACTGGCGGCGTAGGGCCACATGTTGATTCTTATGACGTGTTTTTATTGCAAGCCCAAGGTCAGCGTCGCTGGAAAATCGGCGCGGGCGAAGACTTGACGCTAGCTCAGGGTAGCGCGCTAAAAATTCTCAAAAACTTCA
>JACMQE010000165.1 GCA_014377145.1 Glaciimonas sp.
CTAACGGCGCATATAAATCGAGTGTTTCATGGGCGTATTGGCTGGTACGCTCATTCTGTAGCTTGTGCGCAGCAAAATAACGCAGCGCAGCCAGTCGAGATGCCAGTCTGACTAATACAACCCGCATATCGCTGGCCATTGCCAGTAGCATTTTGCGCAGCGTTTCGACTTGACTGGCAGCCTGCTGGGCAGCGTTTTTTCCGCGCATGACTTCTTGTGGTAGCGCAAAGGTGAAGCCGTGCAAACGCATTAATTGCCGAATACCAACCACCAAATCGCTGGTTTCGTTGCCAAAGTGCTTTTCGATAATGACTGAGTTAGCAGGATCGATCAATAGCAATTCAAATAAAAGACCGGCCATACGCGTTTCGACATCGGTATTAAGTAGCGCCAACACGTTGGCCACACCTTGCGAAAATGCGAGCGTGGTCTGACCCGTTGTGACTACCTTACCTTCATATAAAGGTTGGACGAATGCTAACGCCGTCAATACGCGCGCGCTGTCATCAGCATTCAAGCCAGCACAAAGTTGGACTTGAACAGCATCTTTTGTTGAGGCAATCGCGACCATCGATTAGTTACTTCTGCGCCGCAATAATAACGATTTCGACCAAGTTTTCTGGTCGGGCCAGCCTGGCTTCAACATTGGCGCGAGGGGGAAGTTTCCGGCGACGACCCATTCGTCCCAGGCCGCATTCATACCAGTGAAATCTTTGATGTCTGCCAGATAGATCTGACATGACAGGATGTGCTCTTTGTCAATACCGGCCTCAGCTAGAAAGCGGTCGATATGCCCTAAGGTTTCGCGCGTTTGTGCTTCAATATTTTGACTTACATCCTCAGCCAGTTGACCTGCAAGATCAATAGTACCTTTATGTATCGCTACTTCTGACAATCTTTTTCCTACATGTAACCGCGTGATACGCATGATGTTTCCTTGACAATAAAAAATTTCTGGTTGAGGTAATTCAAGTTGTTGCTATCAGTTATCCGAATCTTAGATACAATTTCTTATTGGCTAATTCATCCGATTAAAAAATGACTGACAGTCGCGATCTGATCGGTATGCAAAAATGTGGGGGCATGGCCGACGCCAGCCAGTTCGACCAGTGCTGCCTTGGGACCGCGTTGTGTCATTAATATTGCACTTTCGCGCGATAACAAATCGGAGTCAGCCCCACGAATTAATAATGTTGGACATGTAATGGCATCATACGCCGCCCACAACATCATTTCAGCGATCTCATAAGACTCGACCGTCGCACTTTTAAAGGGTACTGCGAGGCCCAGATCGTAATGGCGCGTCCATTCTCCGTCGGTATTTTGGCGCAACACATCGGTGACTATTTTGTGCCATTCGACATCGGTATGCGTCCCGAAAGGGAGTGAAATGGATTTAATATAAGCCGCCGCGGCTTCAAAGGTTGGGAACCGCATATCGGCTCCGATATGGTCGGCTATTCGAATGAGAGCCTCAGGATTCAGATGCGGGCCGACATCATTGAGCACCAGTTTGCGGATCGGATTATCTTGTAACGAGGCCAGTCCCAAGCCTATTAAACCACCCATGGATGTGCCCACCAGATCGACCGTGTCAGCCTCCAGTCTGGCCAACAGCGTCACCATGTCACTAATGTATTGCGGAACAATATAATATTGTGGATCACGCCAGCGACCGGAACGTCCGCGCCCAGCCACGTCGGGACAGATCACGCGATAGGTATCGCACAAGGCGCGTGCCAATTGGTCAAAATCATCAGAAACTCGGGTCACACCATGGAGACATAGCAAGACGTTGGGATTATGGGGATTGCCCCAATGCTGATATGCCATTGTGTGTAAGCCCGCGGGGGAAATACATTGCACAGTCTTGTGCAAAGCTGAAGTCATGAGCGGTATCCGGTTAAGCACAGCGTTGATAGGTCCCTATTCTACCGTCGCTTGCACTTAAAAACTCGCTCTAAAAGACAATCCAAACTAATCTTCAACAGAAACTGGCAATACAATTTTCTACAAATCCCGTGTTGGAACTGGAATTTCTCCTTCATTTAACGCGCAACAAAGCCACTGATTCACAACGCGAACAGGCATAAAAAGCGCCAACAACGTTCATCAGTACTTTTTAAGGTCAAATCAGTTAAGGTTCAAACTTTAATGCAGACCACTAAAATCCATTGCTGCACCAGTTTTTTCAATCCATTCTTCTCGCTTCACGCCAGATGCCAACTCCACCACTTTTAAGCCTTCAGGCATCACATCGAGCACACCCAGATCAGTGATAATACGGTCAACCACCGCAATTCCAGTTAATGGCAAATTACAAGCATTAAGAATTTTGTGTGACGTTGAACCATCCTTAGCGGTGGCCACGTGCTCCATCAATATCACAACACGCTTGACGCCTGTGACCAAATCCATCGCGCCGCCCCTGCCCTTGACCATTTTTCCTGGAATCATCCAGTTCGCCAGATCACCGTTTTTGGATACCTGCATCGCACCCAAAACGGCTAGATTAACTTTACCCCCACGAATCATGGCAAACGAATCAGCCGAGCTAAAGAAAGACGATCCCGGCAGCGAAGTCACTGTTTGCTTGCCTGCGTTGATCAAATCCGGATCGACCTTGTCGTCGGCGGGAAAAGGACCAATCCCTAGCAAGCCATTTTCCGAATGTAACCAGACTTCAATGCCCTTCGGTATATGATTTTCCACCAACGTCGGCAAGCCGATACCGAGATTGACATAGAAGCCATCCTGCAATTCCTGCGCTGCACGCGCGGCCATTTCATCGCGTGTCCATGCCATGTTTATTCTCCATTTTTATGCAGTTTCTTTTGTACTATTTCTCTTAGATTATAAATATGTTCTTACCAAAATTAGGCAATGGCAATATAAAGAGGTAAGACCTATTTGCTTACCGTACGTTGTTCTATGCGTTTCTCAGGCGTCGCGTTGACCACAATCCGATGCGCAAAAATTCCTGGAGTATGGACTTCATCTGGATCAATTTCACCCACTTCGACCAGATATTCAACCTCTACGATGGTAATTTTTCCTGCCATTGCAACATTTGGATTAAAGTTGCGGGCCGTTTTGTTATACACTAGATTGCCACTGCGATCTGCCTTATAACCCTTGACGAAGGAGACGTCGGCCATTAACGAACGCTCCATAACGTATTTTTCGCCATCGAATTCGCGTATTTCTTTTCCCTCTGCGACCAGCGTACCAACACCAGTCTTATTAAAGAATGCCGGAATACCAGCACCACCAGCACGTAGTTTCTCGGCTAAAGTACCCTGTGGGGTAAATTCAAGTTCAAGTTCGCCGGCTAGAAACTGTCGTTCGAATTCTTTATTTTCACCGACGTAGGAAGCAATCATTCTCTTGATTTGACGCGTGGTCAGCAATTGACCAAGACCGAAGCCATCTACCCCAGCATTATTAGAAATTGTAGTTAGATTTTGTACGCCTGAATCACGCAATGCGACGATCAGCGCTTCTGGAATACCGCACAGACCAAAACCACCGACAGCGATAGTCTGGCCATCTTTGACGACCCCTGCCAGCGCGCTAGCCGCTTCAGGATAAACTTTGTTCATACTGTTATCTCCTTTTGGGTAAACTTAAAACTTACACAAAATTGTTCCATCAGGACGTACCGACGAGGACCTTTTGAACACTGTTAGAAAATGTCAAGTGGCTGGAGCGATTTTGCGTAAGTCCACAAACTATTTTTCCGTTAAATGCGTCCATAGCATATGATGAAGTGATTGATCCAACAATACGATAAAAATACGGTGCACGCGCTGAGTGACAGCGACGTTTAAAGTTCTTTTTCATTACATTACTCTCGGCAAGAAAAACCTCACTACCTCGTTTTATATAATCATCTTTCTAATTCCATCCCCGACGGCACAGACACATTGCTAATGAATGCCTCATCTGAGATTGATTATGAGGTCATTTTCAACTATACCCCAATCGGCATGTGCATCTCTAGACATCGGGTCATGCAAACATGCAACCTAGAGTTGAGCAACATATTTGGTTACCAATCTGGCGAACTAAACGGCCACTCATTCCAAGTCCTATACCCGACACAGGATGAGTTTGAGCGTACCGGCGCGCGTATCGTTCCAATTATGTGTGCGGAAAAGGGAGCTTATTCGGATGAACACATCATGCGTCGTGCAAATGGCGACCTTTTTTGTGGTGCCACGTTATTGGTCACACACTGGCCTCTAAGGACACGCACGCCACCGGGATTTGGACCTTTGAAGATTTAAGTGGAAAGCGTAAGGTATCTGCAGAATTATCACCACGCGAGCGGGAAATTACTGCGTTGCTGGTGGCAGGAAAAACCAGCAAGCAAATCGGCTTGAGTCCGTGCAAGGTAGAAATGCATCGGGCCAATCGAATGAAAAAATTTGCTGCGGCAACTTCCAGCGAATTATTAGTACATAAATTACTTGGATGACCGGCTAAGTGAAACAACCTTCGGTCATTCGTACAAACAATGACATGCGGCAACATTGTAACCTTAAATTAATCGACTAGCATTTGGCGAATGCCATCTGGCAACGGAATTGATTTCTCATGGACAAAATTAATTCACACCATTTTTGCTGATCCCTCGGCGAAAACAACATCATGCACATCAACGCGACGAAGCAGAAATATTAGGCGTAGACATATTCTTCGGTTTTCCTGCTGCCGAAATACTTTACAAATACGATGAATCGGTCAAAGGTGTCGCCACCAGGAATATGGGCATAAGCCGTGATGGCAAGCCGACCGATGCCTTCCAGTTAGGCATGGAATTGCACGCCAAGTACACCTTGTTTGCCGAAGGCGCACGCGGGCATCTAGGTAAGCAAATCATCGCTAAATACAAACTGAATCAAGGTAAAGATCCACAAACTTATGGCCTTGGAATTAAGGAGCTGTGGGAGATTGATCCAAAGCTGCATAAGCCGGGCTTGGTAGTGCATACCGCTGACTGGCCGCTCGATGGAAAAACCTATGGTGGCTCCTTTTTGTATCACCTCAAAAATAATCAGCTTGCAGTTGGTTACGTACCAGGGCTGGCCTATGAAAATCCATACATGTCACCCTATGAGGAATTTCAGCGTTACAAAACTCATCCCGAAATCAGCAAATTTTTCGTAGGTGGTAAGCGTCTTTCCTAAGGTGCGCGTGCAATCTCTTCCTAAGTTAACGTTTAACGGCGGCGCATTAATCGGTTGCGAAGCTGGTTTCTTGAATGTCAGTCGGATTAAAGGGAGTTATGCAGCGATCAAGACCGGCATGCTAGCCGCCAATGCTGCCTTTGATGCGCTGCTCGGCGAGCGCCACGATGATGAACTTACCACCTACGCCACCGCATTTAAGAAATTATGGTTACATACCGAACTATATAAAGCCCGCAATTTCAAACCGTGGATGAGAAAAGGTTTGTACTTTAGTAGTTTGATGGTGGGTATAGACCAGATTATTCTCGGTGGGAAAGCCCTTTAGACATTGCATCATACCCACGCCGATCATGAGTGTCTGAAACCGAGGGCAAATCATGCGCCGATCAAATACCCTAAGTCGGATGGAAAACTGACATTCGACCGCCTGTCGTCGGTATTCATTTCAAATACCAATCATGCAGAAGAACAGCCAATTCATCGGGAATTGAAGGATGCGAGTGTCCCGGTAAATATCAATTTGACAAATTATGCTGGACCAGAAGCGCGCTATTGCCCTGGTGGCGTGTACGAATTTATCACAGCGGTTGATAATATCGAACGATTACAAATTAACGCACAAAATTGCGTGCATTTTAAAACCTGCGATATTAAAGACCCAACGCAAAATATCGTTTGGGTGACGCCGGAAGGCGGAGGCGGACCAAACTACGCCAATATGTAGGCCATTGATCCCACATATTGCAAAAATGCTGTTCACACTTATCCATAACTAGTTTACCTTTATAGGGTCCACTGCCCAGCCACGATCTTTTCTAGCCAGAATGCCCCTATCACCGTTTTAACGTCTGTAATCTTGCCCTCTCTGACCCATTGCAACACTTCGCCCACTGGTGCCTTGAATACATCAAGAAATTCACCATCGTCAAGACGACGTTCGCCAGCGCTTAAGTCACGTGCCAAATAAATTTCCAAATGTTCATCAGCGTAAGCAATCGCATTATGGATGGTGCAAACATAATGCCAATCAGTCGCGGTATAGCCAGTTTCCTCCTGCAATTCCCTTTTTGCACACGATAGATGATCCTCATCAGGATCAATTTTACCGGCAGGAAACTCAATAAAAATGCGGTCCAGAGGATAACGGAACTGCCGTTCGAGCAAAACAGTTCCATCCTCAAATAATGGCAGCACAACAACTACTCCCGGATGCTTGATGTACTCACGTATCGTTGGCTTACCATCTGGCAGCGCGACGGTATCACGTTTTACTTTAAGAAAATCGCCGTTGTAAGCCAACGTGCTATCAAGCAGAGTTTATTTCAGGTGCTGATCAATAGGAACACTCCGGCAACATGAGGGATGAAGAAAAAAGAGAAAAAGATAAAGCGAATCGAACTGGAGGTAGCAGTAGCGGGAAATAGTTGGAACCAATCGCTGACATCACCTATCCCTCTTCATACCCTATTAAGGGGGTGATTGCCAGTTAACTTCTTGCTACCGCCATATCAGTGAGTTTTAGCAATATTCCCGACTATAAGAAATAGCTCCGAAGTATTTGCAAAAACGCAGCATAAGGAAAGGTAAGTCAATACACCACATCTGACTTGAGCGAAAATTCAACTATGCTTTTTTCGCAGACAAAAGTGTACGTAGCCTGGAAAAGCAAATACCAGAAACAAACAGCCGGTGACCCCGTAGAACTGCCAGCCTTGTGAAAATGTATTGCCGATGCGAGACTCTAACAGATAGGCAAGCCCTCCGACAATCACATAGAAAACAAACAATTCAACCAAGCGCAACCAAATGGGCTTAGCTATCGTCAACTTAAGCGGGATTACCGAAAATAAATATTCGTTAATGAATGGCAGATTAGCGGCCAACAACGCCAAGAAGATGACTAACCAGCTGGATAGAGAGACATTCACGCTGCTTTATGATATTAAACGGACAACAAAACTGGCCAAAGAACGGACGATCGCAGCTTGACTTGCATCTATCAAAAATCCTGGCCACAAGCCTAGGACCAATACAGCAATACCATTCAAACTAAGTAACACACGCACATCGCCATGAGCGACAATCTTTGCTGTGTCGTGTGCATCATCAAAATACATAACTTTAATCACGCGTAAATAGTAATACGCACCGATCAATGAGAACAGAACTGCCACGATCGCGAGCCAAATCTGTCCAGTGCCCAATACTGCACGCAGTACCGACAACTTGCCAAAGAATCCCATCAATGGTGGAACACCTGCCAAAGAAAGCATTAACAACAGCATGATCCCGGAGAACCAAGGACTGCGTTGATTTAAGCCCTTAAAGTCATCAATATTTTCAGCCTCGAATCCTGAGCTTGTTAGCAACAAAATCACACCAAAGGTGCCGAGCGTCGTCAAGACGTAGGTGATAGCATAAAACAACGCTGCGCTGTAAGCGTTGGTAGCCGAGTACATGTTGCCGTCAACGACACCGGACAACAGGCCGAGCAGCATAAAGCCCATGTGAGAAATAGTCGAATAAGCCAACATCCGTTTGATGTTGGTCTGGGCGATCGCCGTAATATTACCAATTGCCATCGATAATATCGCCAGCACCATTAACATTTGTTGCCAGTCAATCGCCAGCAATAACAAACCCTCAACCAACAAGCGGAAACAGATCGCGAATGCGGCCAGTTTCGGTGCGCCGCCCAACAATAACGTGACGGCAGTTGGCGCGCCTTGGTAGACATCCGGCACCCACATATGGAACGGTACTGCGCCTAATTTAAAGGCCAGGCCAGCAACCAGGAACACGACACCAAATACTAATGTGTTGTGTTGGGTCTCAGTGCCGCCCATAGCAACCGCCCGGGTAACCTCAATCAAATCAAGCGAACTGGTCGCGCCGTACAACATCGACATTCCGTACAACAGGAACCCTGAAGCCATTGCGCCGAGTACAAAATATTTCATTGCTGCTTCAGTCGCATGCGCATTATCACGACGCAACGCTACCAGTGCGTACAAAGACAATGACATCAGTTCCAAACCAAGATAAATGATAAGGAAATTGTAACCCGAAATCATGACCAGCTGACCCAGCAACGCAAACAGTGCCAATGGATAAAACTCACCACCGAGATGATTGTTCACCATCTCGCGATCACCAATATATTGACGCGAATACACCAAGGTAACGAACACCGCGACATATGAACAGAGCTTCAGCAAGTGGGCTAATGGATCGCTGACAAACATATTGTGGAAGGTATATACCGTCTCACCTGCGTTAAAAGCATTTAGTGTCATCCCGAAACATATTACCAATGCCAGCAATGTCAAATAATAAGTAATATGACGTTTAGCATCCGAGACAAACATGTCAATCAACAGGATTGCAGAGGTCGCAATCAGCAGAAATATTTCTGGATAAACAGGGATCAGATTTATGTTATTCATTTATTTGCCACCTATTTTTTCACTGGTGCTAACCACATTTTCATTCGGACTTAAGCAAAATTGTTCCGACAAAGAATATCAAAAAAGCAAATTTACGCTTGGTGGATATAACTTCGCTTGGGCGACTTCGCAGGATGCCTATTTATTTCTGCGTAGCGACATGGAGACCTTTAATTCAATTTGGTAATGGCAACGTGTTTCAGCAGCTCGGCCACTGACACTTGCATTGCATCGGCAAATGGGGCTGGATGTAAGCCCATCGCAATGACAGCAATCGCCAGCAATCCCAACATGAAGAACTCACGATTGTTAAGGTCAGCCATTTCTTTAACATGCGGGTTCGTAATAACACCGAATATCACCCGCTTGACCAGCCACAACGAATACGCCGCGCCGAAAATCAAGGCCGTAGCGGCTAATAAACCAATCCAGAAGTTGGCTTTAACCGCACCCAAAATCACCATAAATTCGCCGACAAAACCGGAGGTGCCAGGTAGTCCGCTGTTCGCCAATGAGAACAAAATAAACAAGGCGGCAAAACGCGGCATCACGTTTACCAGTCCGCCGTATTGCGAGATTTCACGGGTATGCAAACGGTCATACATCACGCCAATACACAAGAACATTGCGCCGGAGACGAAGCCATGCGAAATCATTTGTACGATACCGCCCTGCAACGCCATATCGTTAAATAAGAAAAAGCCCAGAGTAACAAAACCCATGTGCGCGATCGATGAATATGCAACCAGTTTTTTCATATCATTTTGAACCAGCGCCACCAAACCAATGTAAATCACCGCAATCAGCGACAAAGTAATCATGAGACCAGACAGATAGTGACTTGCATCGGGTGCGATCGGCAGAGAAAAGCGTAGGAAACCGTATCCACCTAATTTCAACATGATCGCAGCCAATACCACCGAGCCGCCGGTAGGTGCTTCAACGTGTGCATCCGGCAACCATGTGTGAACCGGCCACATTGGCACTTTGACTGCGAAAGCCATGAAGAATGCCAAGAAAATGTAGATTTGTGCACCAAACGACAGCAGCACTTGATGCCACGTCAAAATATCGAAACTACCGCCGGACACGAAATAAAGATACAACAAGGTGACCAGCATCAACAACGATCCGAAGAACGTGTAAAGGAAAAATTTGATTGCTGCATAAACCCGATTTGCACCACCCCAGATGCCGATAATGATAAACATAGGGACTAGGGTTGCTTCAAAAAATACGTAAAACAACATGCCGTCAAGTGCGCAGAATACACCAATCATCACGCCCGACAAAATCAGAAACGCGCCCATATATTGCGCAACACGCTTCTGGATGACTTCCCATGCTGAAATAATCACCATCACATTGATGAAAGCAGTCAGCGGGATGAACCAAAGCGACAAGCCATCAATTCCCAAAAAGTAATTAATGTTGAAGCGAGTAATCCAAGGAGTCTTCTCGACAAACTGCATACCATGGAAACTGTTATCGAAATTCATCATCAGCGGCACTGTCACCGCTAAACTGACCAACGCACCGAACAGTGACAGCCACCGTACAAGCGTAGGATTATCGTCACGACCAATTGCCAGGACGAACACACCAAACGCGATCGGGCAACAGATAGCGAGACTAAGAAGAGGGAAAGTTGACTGAATCATGGTTATTCTTTACTTTACTTCGCCAATTTATTTGGCAAACGGAGAAGGCATGAACCAAACCAAGAAACCTAGCACACCAATAATCATTACAAACGCATAGTGATAAATGTAACCAGATTGCCAGAGGCGAGTAATTTTTGAGAACCAGTTGACAGCCTTGGCGCTACCATTCACAACCAGCCCATCAATCAGAATGCGGTCACCAACGTTCCACAGGCCACGGCCGATTAGACGGGCGCCACCGGCAAACACTACTTCGTTGAATTTGTCCAGGTAGTACTTGTTATCTAGCAAAATGTAAAGCGGATGGAATTTTTGTTTGATCGCCGCCGGCACACGCGGATTAACCATGTAAAAGTAGTAGGCAACAACTACGCCAGCAATTGCCAACCACAACGGTGCAGAAGTCAGGCTGTCCATCACCATCGACAGTGGTCCGTGGAAGTCTTTACGTAACTCTTCCATCGCAATATGGGCTTCCCCGACGATGATCACATCCTTGAAGAAGTTACCGTACAAAATAGGTTCAATAGTGAAAAAACCAATAATTGCCGATGGAATAGCAAGCAGAATCAAGGGGATTGTGACTACCCAAGGAGATTCGTGCGGCTTTTGACCAGGTACTAGACCGTGGTAACCAGGGTCATCGCTCCCTTCTTCGTGATGATCTGTATGATGATGTGGCTTGCCAAAGCGCTCTTCGCCGTGGAATACCATAAAATACATACGGAAAGAATAAAATGCGGTGACAAAAACACCAGCCAGAACAGAGAATTTGGCAAAGCCTGCACCATACAAATGGGTCGCGTCAACAGCTTCAATGATGCTATCTTTAGAATAGAAACCGGAAAAGAACGGCGTACCGATCAATGCCAGCGAACCGATCAGCGAAGTGATCCAGGTAATCGGCATGTACTTATGCAGGCCGCCCATATTCCGCATGTCTTGATCATGATGCATACCGATGATGACTGAACCA
>JACMQE010000166.1 GCA_014377145.1 Glaciimonas sp.
GATCGCCGTAAGTGCTGTAGAGCGCGGTGCGGATATCATTAATCTGTACTCCCGCATCATTGGCACGATCACGATCAATATCAATACTGGCCTGTAAGCCGTTCATCTGAGAGTCACTGGTCACGCCGCGAAACATTGCATCGTTGCGCATCTTTTCTTATATCCGTTTGGCCCATTCAGTTCACTCGTCGACATGCACACTTTGTAAGGTGTATTGGATAGCGGCTTTTACTTGAGCGACCGCCCAGACGCAAATTTTGCACCAGCATCAGATACACCGACGTACCGGCTACGCCACGCAATTTTCCGCGTAAGCATTTCTAATACTTGATTCATGATCTGGCGGTCCTTACGTGCTTTCAAACCAATGAACATCGATCCAGAATTGCTATTACTGCCACTAACTCGTGACGTAATGCTCTTGACAATCTGTCTTTTCCAATAATTTCAGCAGCGTTGTGTAATATGGCAACCATCGCTGGGTAGGAGGTATCTTGCGGCCCTTCGACTGTTGCTTTGATATAAATGATATCTTCTGTCGGAAAAACCTCTTTTGGGACTGGTGGCAAATAACACACCCGTCAATACGAAGGTTGCAGTGGCCCCAATCAGGACCCAACGCCGATATGCTAAACACCAATCCAGACCACGATAGGTATCCAAGACAGCATGAAAACTTTGTTCAAACTGATGACTTAACCAACCGTACTGCGCATGGTTTTCGTGTATTAAATATCAACTGCACAGCATCGGCACCAAGGTCAGTGACACCAGTGCCGAAACCATGACGGCAAGTGATACGACGGCTGCGAACTCATGAAACATCAAGCCGATTACGCCTGGCATAAAAAATATCGGGATAAAAACCGCCACCAGCGAGATAGAAATCGACATGCTCGTAAAGCCAGCCAACTTCTTTTGATGCCTTGAGCGCCGCTGCCATTGGCTCATGCCCTGCTCAACATAACGCACAATATTTTCCACCATGACAATGGCATCATCTACCGCCAGGCCAATCGCAATCGTGAGGGCTAGTAACAAAATATTGTCCAGGCTGTATCCTAACCACAACATCAATGCGCAACAACCAATCAGATAAATAGGCAGAGAAAAAACCGGAATTACGGCTGCCGATAGTCGCTTCAGAAACAAAAAAATTACTAACATTACCAGCACTATATTCAACAGCAGTGTGTGCTTAACGTCTGCAATCGCGTCACGAATCGAGACCGATCTTGTCATTCAATACATGAATGTTGATTGAGGCTGGCATCTGTGCTGTAAATTGCGGCAAAGTCGCCTTGACAGCATCCACCACAGGAACGGTATTCGCGTCTGGCTGGCACTGCACTGCCAGAACAATAGAAGGCTCACCATTGATCCAGCTACCACTTTTAGTTATTTCGACGCTATCTTCTACATCAGCCACGTCTTTCAAGCGCATGCTTGAGCCATCCTAATTTTTAATGATTAACTTAGAAAATGCTGCAGCGTTGCCCAATTGCTTATTAGCTTGTATCGTCAAACTTTGACGCGGTTCGTCTACCACACCGACTGAACTATTCGTATTGGCTGACTTAATCGCAATCGCCAACTCGTCCATCGTCATGTTGCGTGCTGCTAGTTGATCGGGTCTAGCCTTAACCCGCACCGCGTAACGACGCTGATCATATACCCGCTACCTGTGCGACGCCGGTTATCGTCGATAAAGATGGCGAGATCAAATTCTCTGCGTAATCATTCAGGTCGGCTAACGATAGGGACGGCGAAGTCAGACCGAGCAATAGCAATGGCGCATCAGCAGGATTGACCTACGATAGGCCAAGCAAGGAAGTCATTTCTAAGGGTAGGCTGCGTTGTGCGCGCAAGAACGCAGCCTGTACATCGACGGCGGCGGCATCGATGTCACGATCTGAATTAAATTCGAGGGTAATAGAGCTAGTGCCAAGAGTATTAGTGGAGCTGATAGTCGCCAGACCGGGGATCGTCGAAAATTATTTTTCCAGCGGGATCGCGACCGATACAGCCATAATTTCCGGACTAGCCCCAGGCAATGATCCACTGACGTTAATGACGGGGGTGTTGTAACTTGGCAATGCTGCAATCGTTAGTTTGGTGTAGGAAAAAATTCCCAGGACCACGATTGCGATTGATAGCAACACGGTCATGATCGGACGGCGGATGCATAGTTCAGATATATTCACGTTAATCTTTTTCCGCTGATGAGGTCAGGTTTGCTATGCTGAATGCACAACTGACAGACACGTGTTTTATAAGTCAGTGCAATTTAGATAGCAACTTCTTTTGCAATTGCAGCAGGTTTTGTCTCAGCTTCTTTTATAGAGGAACCAGGGCGCAGACTTTGCATCCCTTCAACGACGATCTGGCTGCCAATCGCGACGCTGGTGACAGCAGCATTACCATTCGCAATCTCCACCACCTCAAGCGGTTGCATCGTGACAGTCTCATCCTGATTAAAAATGTAGACGAACTTATTCGAGGGACCGGTGACGATAGACTGTGCAGGAATTACTACCGCGTCATTCAGCGTCCTGGAAATCAGATGAACATTCACATAAGTACCGGGCTACATCACGCGCTTGGCGTTCTCGAACTGAGCTTTCATGCGGATAGTGCCGCTTTGCGTATCGGCAAGTATTGTCGATAAAAATAAGTTTGCCAATCAACTGTTGATCACCCGGCAATTGCACAATTACAGGTGCGTTCCCATCTAGATAACTGGCCCGAATCGAATGCAGTTCTTTTTCCAGTAACGAGAAACTGACTGCAATCGGATCGAGTTGAAAAATAGTTACCATTGGGGTGCCGCCTAGTTGGGCCAAACTGCCCGGATGCACACTGATAGCGCCGATACGGCCGCTGATGCTGGCATTAGTCTGGTTAAAATCTAGCGTAATAATGCTGGACTGGACCACGGCCTGATCAGCTTCGACGATCCTGCGTAGGGAGACAACCTTGCTCTGTGCAATATCAACTACTGCGCTTGATACAAATTTCTGATCCAGTAATTCTTGATTACGTTTCAGCACCATTTGCGCATCAACTAACATAGCATTGTCGGTCGCCAACTGCGCACGCGCCTTATCAACGTCCGAGGTGTCACTCCGCGCATCAAGGGTAAACCAAGCGTTGATTGGCCTTCACATCCTATTCTTCCCGCACATGGACCTGACGTACGACGTTCTGAATTTGTGGTCGGACATCGACGGTATTAATGGCATTGACGTAACCATTCGCAAATACTGTAATTGGGACGGTTTTTCGTTCTGCATGACTAGTTCGGACTATTTACACTACTTTTTCATTCGTTGAAGCATTACTGGAAAACTTACCCCTAAGACTAAAAATGATAAGTCCAACAATTATCAAGACAGCAAAAATAAAAAAATACTTATAGGAGACGCACATAAGAAGAATTCTGAAAGCTTTACATGAGTACGAACGGAAATATGAGCAAAATATAACTTAAATAAGCAGAGTAATTCTAGGCACAAAAGATTTTTGCGGCAAACCAGCCGAATGATAGACGTTATTATTTGAAGCACCGACTTTAGCTAGCCGATTTTGATAAATTCTTAATACTTCTGGGATTATTTTGACTTGACAAAAGCTAGTACTGCTTCGACAGACAGTCAAAGCATGGCAAGTAGAGAAGAAAAAAGAGAGGCGAGCCTTGTCTGCGGCACTTGCGGGAAACAGCTGTGGCTGCTTCGTTCCCGACCTGACCAAATTCACCATGCCGCAATGCGCAGGGGCCCGCCAGGGTAAATTGTACCGCATCGCCGCCCGACTGGTATTTTATTTTGTATCAGTACGGCGATACAAAATAAAATACCAGCACTGACCAACTAACATTAAATAATATTACTAGAACACTTACGCAAAATCGTCCTAGCAGCGTTGTGCTCTCCTAGCCGTACTAACGCGTACTGGCTTCATCGGCAGATTCTGGTAAAACTCGTTGCTGGGACAATTTTGCGTAAGTTCTAGCTACAAACCCAGTTCCTGCCAAATCTGATCTACCCGCGCCTTGACTACATCTGACATCTTGATCGTCGTTCCCCATTCACGCGTCGTTTCACCCGGCCATTTATTGGTCGCATCGATCCCCATCTTGCTACCCAGGCCACTCACGGGCGAGGCAAAATCTAGATAATCGATCGGCGTACTATCAACTAGCGTCGTATCGCGAATAGGATCAACGCGCGTCGTGATCGCCCAAATAACCTCATTCCAGTCACGAATATTGACATCCTCATCCACTACAATGATGAATTTTGTATACATAAATTGCCGTAAGAAACTCCAGACACCAAACATCACGCGCTTGGCATGTCCAACGTAGGCTTTTTTGATTTGGACTACCGCCATACGATAACTGCATCCCTCAGGCGGCAAATAGAAATCAATGATTTCAGAAAATTGCTTTTGTAATAACGGGATAAACACTTCATTCAGGGCGACGCCTAGCACGGCGGGTTCATCAGGCGGTTTGCCGGTATAAGTGGAGTGATAAATCGGCGATGGCCGCATAGTAATACGATCAATCGTGAATACCGGGAAATAATCTTGCTCATTGTAATAACCGGTGTGATCGCCAAACGGTCCCTCTAATGCCATCTCGTAACCCGAAGGGTGATTTGGGTCAGGGTTAATATGGCCTTCCAGCACAATTTCTGCCGAGGCCGGTACGCGCAAGTCGCTCCCAATTGCTTTGACCAACTCTGTCCGACTGCCGCGCAACAATCCTGCGAACTGATATTCTGACAAGCTATCCGGGACCGGCGTCACTGCGCCTAATATAGTAGCGGGGTCCGCGCCCAACGCCACCGCCACAGGATAAGGTTTACCGCCGGTGGCGATGCCATGCTCACGAAAGTCCAACGCGCCCCCACGATGGGCTAGCCAGCGCATGATGACCTTATTACAAGAGAGTACCTGCTGACGATAAATACCAAGATTCTGACGTTTTTTGTACGGGCCTTTAGTAATCACCAAACCCCAAGTAATGAGCGGTGCGACATCCCCAGGCCAGCAATGCTGAATCGGCAAACGCCCCAGATCTACGTCGTTACCCTCCCAAACAATTTCCTGACACGGAGCTGAGCGACGCTCTTTGGGCGCCATGTCCCAAAGCGATTTCACCAATGAACCCAACCCAAGTAAATCTTTAAAATCTTTAGGTGGTTCCGGCTCTTTCAAGCGCGCCAGAACGTGACCGATACGCCGCAACTCAATGACATCGTCAACTCCCATGCCTAATGCCACCCGCCGTGGCGTACCAAATAAATTACCCAATACCGGCATCGTATGTCCAGTCGGATTTTTAAACAACAACGCAGGACCGGCAGCACGTAGAGTCCTATCACATATTTCAGTCATCTCCAGAACTGGCGAAACAGCGACAGACACATGCATCAACTCCCCTAATCGTTCTAATTTAACAATAAAATCACGTAAATCTGTATATTTCATAGTTTTTGGATGTTTCTATTTGTGAAGCCTACAATTTAAGCATTTCAGCCAATTCGTTGATTTTATTGATATATAGTTTATATCAAGTCAACACTATTAAATATAAAAGCTATTACTTTTATATTTAATAGTGTTGACTTGATATAAACTGCCACCTACAATGCGCGGCGATCTTGATGCATTAGGAAGAGCAAAAAACACTTTTCCCAGCTCGCAAGATTTACGGAATTGAGGGCCACACAACATTCTAACGACTGTTTTCAGAGGACATCAGCCTTCTCCCCAAAAAATTTGTTTGCAACTGGTCGGCACATTTAACGAAACATTGAATATTTCCAGGAACTGCCGGATTTACGACTAATCGGCTCCGCACCGCCAGTCGACTGCAAACATCACGACGTTTTGCGCGATATAAATGCAAGAAGCGCCAAACGATATTGTACGTTGCATGCAGAATTTAGCTGCTGTTTTGGCTTTCCGTGCCTCTCTGAGGCCAATGCATGCAGCGCAACGATCAGGAGGTTCAGTTTGTTAGCTCGTTCAATAAAAGTAGGATCTACTCAGGTCAGAGTTGGCCCTAGCCGGATACCGATAAACGCATTAAAGCAATTAGGCAACCAGTCTGCCACCGCTATATCAAAAGCATTATTGTCTGTGCACTGCACCTTAGGTGACCTCATTAGCAATTCCAGTAACGCAGGTAGGGTCGTCCTGATGGTCAGTCTGGTTTCCATCATTGGCACTACAACCCTAACCGTTAAACCAGAAGTAGTGTTGCAGCTCAAAAAATTGCCGCTATTTAGCAGCAATCAGGGCATTGATACCTATCAGGCGCCAGCAGCTCAGGATGTAATCGGAAAGGCTGACACCGTTAATATAGAAGCACATAAAGCCAATACTTTGACGGCAATGGCTGCAGCTATCAATAAGTCGACTCAGCTTCACGCAACTAATATAGACCTGAAAACCGCGCGTCCTACCGACGCCCATCAACAACAGTGGGTTACTAACTGGTTGTCGAAGCGCTATCGGGTGGCTGGTGATGCTACCAATATGTTTGTTAGCACCGCATACAAAACTGCCACGGAAACCAAATTGGACCCTCTGCTTATTTTGGCGGTAATGGCAATTGAATCCGGGTTTAATCCGTTTGCCGAAAGTTCAGTCGGTGCTCAAGGATTGATGCAGGTAATGTCAAAGATTCATCAAGAGAAGTTTGAGGATTTTGGGGGCGTAAAAGCAGCACTTAATCCGGCTGCCAATATCAAGGTTGGCTCGCTTATTCTGAAAGATTATGTAATCCAAGGCGGATCGGTTGAAGCTGGGCTGAAACGCTACGTTGGTGCGAGTGCATTTACAACTGATGGTGGCTATGGCAATCGCGTTTTAGCCGAGTATCGTAGGCTACAAGTAGTAGCTACGGGAAAGAATGTATCCTCCAGCGGTGGCATGGCACCTATGCCACCGCCAAAACAACGTCAGACATCGATAACGACGCAAGCACCAGCCATTCTTATGGAGGTTAATATAAAATGCCTACGGAAGCCGCCACGGATATGAAAAGTCGTAATTTTCAGCAATCTGCCTCAAACGACCAAATAACGATTCTTGAAGACCTGGTTCCAAAATTAAGAACTGTCCATTAATTTGTAACTTAACCATACATAGAAGTAATAAAAAAGAGCTTTAGGGCTCTTTTTTATTACTTCCTTCATTCAATCCTATGCCCAGAGTAACTCTTCTTACACTCACCTCCTTGTACTACCCCCCCAATCACCATTACTACTAGCCTTCGTCGAAATACGCAGCCTTAACCTCAGGATCATTTAGCATGTCTTTGGCATTGCCAGTCATCATTACCAGACCAGAATCCATCACGTATCCCTGATGCGCTGTTTCCAGTGCCAGTTTCGCTTTCTGCTCGACCAATAAAATGGTGATACCTTGCGCCAATACAGTGCGGATTACCTCGAATATCTTCTCGACCATGATCGGCGACAGGCCCATTGATGGCTCATCCAGCAACAGTAGTTTCGGATAGTTCATTAATGCGCGTACCATGGCTAGCATTTTCTGCTCACCACCAGACAAGGTCCCTGCCATCTGCACCGCACGCTCTTTCAGACGTAGAAATACACAAAACCATTTATCGATGTCTGCCTCAATACCCACTTTATCGTCACGAACATAGGCCCCCATCCGGGTGCATTTCAAGAAACGGCACCAAAATTTCATAGGAGTTGACAAAAATACGCAGCCGACAAGGGTGTAGGGTACTATTTCTTACCATTTTCCGACTTCCTAATTTCGGTCTGATTTCAA
>JACMQE010000167.1 GCA_014377145.1 Glaciimonas sp.
AGGGAATACGATGGATGTCCTCTACAACCAAATCGACTGAAGAGATCGCAGCGACTATTTTTCAAGAAATAAAAATGGAGTCGTAGGGATAGTTTTTTGCAATGACAAAGATGCTGATAATCTATATCTTTAGGATTTACGCAAAATCCCTAGTAAATAGCTTGCCGACCCTGTCGGCGAAGACAGCACGCTATTGTGGCTAGGAAAGCACAACGTCGCTGAGATAATTTTGTGTAAGTTCTAACCTTGCTTTATAGGTATTTAAGATTGCGTTTGCCGCACTTGTTCAAAAAAACAAATAGCGGCGGCAGCTGCAACGTTGAGTGATTCCATTTTGCCCAGATGAGGAATCACCACTTGATGACTAGCCTGTGCCAATAAGTTCTCAGCAACCCCCTGCCCTTCATGACCAAACAACCATGCCACTGGGCCATTTAGATCGACTTGAAACACACTTTTTTGCGCATAAGAACTAGTCGCTAAAACAGGTATCTGCGTCCCGGCAAGCATCTCTAAGAGATCAACACTCTCAAAAATCTCTAATAAGAAATGTGCCCCCATACCTGCACGCAATACCTTAGGTGACCAAGCGTAGACTGTTCCGAAAGAGCAATAAACTTGTTTGATTCCCACCGCCGCCGCGCTTCGCAAAATAGAGCCGAGATTTCCAGGATCTTGCAGATTATCGATTAAAACGGCAGATTGTGTCATTACTGTTGGCACAGAAAATTGCGGGATATCAATTACCAGTAGCAGACCAATCCCATGTTCGACCTGACTCAAAATAGTGAACTGTGCATCGGAAAAGACTACGCACTCCACCCCGCCGGTCTCACATCTTGCAACCAAAGCGGCAACTTCAACATTCAGCAGCGCGCTCTCACTCGCGACGCACATTGCAGGAAATCCACAATATTGTAAATAAGACTCAGCCAGGTGAATCCCATCCAGCAAAGACTTACCCATTTTCCGTCGGGTTTGTGAGCGTGTAGCTAGTAATTTCAATTCCTTAAACAGAGAATTGTAGGGAGAGGTAATTGGTTTCATATATGAAAATAGTAGACAGTTTACGTGGAGTGTGGCGTTCAGCCAATAGTCTATATATTAGCTAACACCAACATCACTGGAGTTATATCTTGTTTGTTGTTTGTCACTTGTGAGAATTCAGATCAGCACTGAAGCGCAAGCAATGCGCGTACTGGTGCATAAGTTTTACGATGCACCGGCGATACGCCGTGCAGCCGCAGCCGCTCCATATGGATTAAGGTTGGATAGCCTTTATGCTGATCAAAAGCATACAGTGGATACTGTTCATGCAATATACACAAGGCGTTGTCCCGTGCAGTTTTGGCAAGTATTGACGCCGCTGAAATCGCCTGGACCTTATCATCACCCTTGATAATTGCTTCGGCGCGGACCGTTATTAATGGGCAACGATTGCCGTCAATGAGTGCTAGTGTTGGTAACAACGATAAACCTTCGACTGCACGCCGCATCGCCAACATGCTGGCCTGCAAAATATTCAGAGTATCAATTTCTTCCTCAGAACATTCTGCAATCGCCCACGCTAATGCGCATTCCTTAATTTGTAAGGTCAATGTCTCGCGCCGCTCAGCTGTTAATTTCTTCGAGTCGCGCAAGCCCATAATGGGGCGCGATGAGTCAAGTATTACTGCTGCTGCAAAGACTGGACCGGCAAGTGGCCCACACCCTGCCTCATCGACGCCACAAATAATCTCATTAGGGTAATCGTAATTAAATAACGGCAGATCATTAACAGAAGATTTCAAAGAATATCCCTACAAATAGATATTAACAATCCAAAATATTGGAATTTACGACATTGCGGTGATCGTCGTTCGTCAACATTCACTTTCATTAACTACTTGATAACTACCCATAATGTAGAACGCAATCGTATTATCTCGCTCGTTGATTAATGATTTTTAGTACCGCTTGTGCGCTTTCATGGGCCGTATCGCGCAAAAGAGCGTGATGCATGTCGGTAAAGCGTTCACATAACTTCTCTTGATGCGGTACGTCTTGTAATTGTGCCCATAAGGCATCGGCTAATGCTTGCGGCGTCGCGGCATGCTGCAATAGTTCTGGCACTAAAAACTCGCGGGCCAGAATGTTTGGAAGACCTATCCATGGTTGATAGCTCATATGACGCAATATTTCCCAAGTGGCTCGCATCATTTTGTACGCAATTACCATAGGTTTTTTGAACAGTGCGACTTCTAACGATGCCGTACCGGATGCTACTAATACAGCATCCGCCGCAGCCATTGCGGCATGTGATTGACCATCTAGCACTTGAAGCTGGACATCCTGTAAACCAGACTCTTTCACCAATTCAGCAAATAGCCGACGCTGTTCTTGGCCAGCCATGGGGGCTATAAAATGGAGATTCTTATCACGCATTGCCAACAATTTGGCGGCACCCACAAAACTAACTGTGTTGTATTTTAATTCGGACAGGCGGCTACCCGGCATGATCGCAATTACGGTGGCAGTGGCTGGCAATTGGAGGACGACACGCGCCGCAGCAACATCAGGCATTATCGGAATGACTTGTGCCAGCGGATGGCCAACGTAAGTTGCTGAAATCCCTGCCTGACGATAAATCTCTTCTTCAAATGGAAATATTACCAGCATATGTGAGCCGGAGCGGGCAATTTTTTTGATGCGCCCACCACGCCACGCCCAAATCGAGGGGCCTATAAAATGAACCGTGGGAATACCAGCCTGATTAAGTTGTGTTTCAAGCCCAAAATTAAAATCAGGGGCATCAACTCCAATAAAAATATTGGGCTTTTTAATAAGTAAACGTTTCCGCAAAGTGATCTGAATACCTTTGAGTTCAACATAATGCGCAAGCACTTCGAACAACCCATTTACAGATAGTTTATCCATCGCCCAAGGGCTAAGAAAACCATATTCAGCCATCTTAGGGCCACCGATGCCATACATGGATGCATTGGGCAGATAGGGCCGCAAACCAGACAGCAGGCGGCTTGCTAGCAGATCTCCAGAAGCTTCTCCAGCTACCATTGCGATTGATATCGGTGATGTGGTCAGCACGTTAACGAATAATGCCGCGAGTTGATGATGCAATAAATTCGCGTAACATGCCAAGATATTCTGCTGAATCGGAGGATTTGGATTCTTCGGCTTCGATCGCCGCCTCAGCCTCTGCCAAAGACAAGCCTGAACGATAAATCAATTTGTAAGCACGTTTAATTGACATGATTTGTTCGTTACTAAAACCATGGCGCCTTAGGCCTTCGCTATTAATCCCGGCGGGGACAGCCCGATTACCAGCGGCCGTCACAAAAGGTGGTATATCCTGACTTACAGCGGCGGTGAAGGCAGTCATTGCATGCGCACCGATGCGACAAAATTGATGAATCGTCGTAAAGCCCCCAAGCAACGCCCAATCGCCCACATGCACATGCCCGGCCAACGTCGCATTGTTCGCAATGATAGTATGATTACCTATCTGACAGTCATGCGCGACATGGGCGTAAGCCATGATCCAGTTTTCGTTACCAAGCCGCGTTATCCCAACATCTTGGGTAGTCCCACGGTTGAGCGTGACGAACTCGCGAATGGTATTACCGTTCCCGATCTCAAGGCGGGTTGGTTCCCCAGTATACTTTTTATCTTGAGGAGCGGCTCCGATTGAGCCAAATTGAAAAAAAATGTTATTACGTCCAATACTGGTAGGACCTTCGATCACCACATGAGGACCAACTTTGGTACCGGAACCAATAGTCACATTGGGCCCAATAATCGAATAGGCTCCAACCTCGGCCGTAATATCAAGCACCGTATTAGGATCAATGACGGCAGTAGGATGAATTCTACTCATCAACGATTACGCAGCAGGATTAGGCAAAGTGTCCACCGCATGTACCGGCGTCACCGCGTGCCGCATGGTGCACATAAACTCTGCTTCCACGGCCAATTCACCATCTACGCTGGCAACAGCTTTATACTTCCAGATACCACGTACAACCCGTAAAATTTCAACTTCTAGCTTAATCTGGTCGCCGGGTGCTATAGGACGGCGAAACCGCGCCTTATCAATACCTAGAAAATACACTACGGTATTTTCGTCCGGCTTTCGACCATCGCTTAAAAATGACAGCAACGCAGCAGTTTGTGCCAGTGCCTCAATCGTCAATACACCTGGCATCACGGGTTTATTCGGAAAGTGTCCACTAAAGAATTCTTCATTAATCGTTACATTTTTAATGGCTGTAATCGATTTTCCGCTTTCCCAGCTCAGTACGCGATCCACTAATAATAATGGATAGCGATGTGGCAAGTACTCCTTAATCTGGCAGATATCAAGACCGTTATTAAGACTGTTCATTAGTTTTTTCTGTAAGCTGATGGATTGTTTTTTGCAAAGCCCGGATTTTCTCACGCATATTGCTTAAATTACGCACCAACGCAGCGGACTTCTCCCAGTCTTGATGTTTTGCAATCGGATAAAAACCTGTATATTGGCCTGGCTCAAGAATGGAATGTAGCGCTAGCGTACCTGCCGACACATGTACATGATCTCCGATAGTTATATGACCATTAAGCATCGCGGCGCCCCCAATAGAGCAGTATTTCCCTATCTTCACGCTACCGGCAATTCCAGCGCATGCGGCAATTGCAGTGTGCGCCCCGATGTGACAGTTGTGCGCAATCTGAATTTGATTGTCCAACTTAACCCCATCCTCAATAACAGTATCCGCTAACGCACCTCTGTCAATAGTGGTGTTTGCACCGATTTCGACGTCATCACCAATCAGAACACGACCGCTTTGTGGAATTTTTACCCAAGCGCCACCATCATTAGCAAAACCAAAACCGTCAGCCCCTATTACTGCACCGGAATGAATGATACTGCGCTGGCCAATTTCACACCCTGGGTATACAGTCGCATGTGCGTATATATGAGTCATTGCTCCAATTTTTACAGCGCGACCAATCACGCACCCGGCACTAATGTACGCATGGTCGCTTATCTCTGCATCCGCATCGATCACAACATTAGCACCGATATATGCTGTTGATGCGACGCGTGCAGAAGGATCGACAATAGCAGAGGGATGAATCCCAGAAAGCACCAAAGGTGCATTTAGCGCCGCAAAAAATTGTGCGGTTCGCGCAAAATAAGCGTATGGATTGGGGGTGACTATACGCGCGCCCTTGTAGCCAATACTAACAATAGCATCATCGGCAGCAGACAAAATCATTGCCGCTGCGTAGCTTTGAGCAGCCTGAGATTGATACTTGAAATTGGAGAGAAAAGTAATATGTGTTGCCGTTGCGTCATTCAACGGCGCGATGCCAGATATTTGCATATCCGCATCGCCAATTAACTGGCCGCCTAAGCTTTCGACCAGTTGTTTCAGCCGAGTGCTCATTTTGGCCTCATGTGATTAATTGTTGAGTGCTTTCAGCACTTTATCGGTAATGTCAATACGCTTGTTGGCATAGACAGCATCCTGAAAAACAATGTCATATTTTTCAGCGTCGGCAATTTGCTTGATAACCTTATTGGTGCGCTCAAGCACAACTGCTAGTTCTTCGTTGCGACGTTGGTTCAGGTCCTCTCGGAACTCACGTTGCTTAAATTGAAACTCTTTGTCCAGATCAGCTAATTCGCGTTGATGCTTAAGCCGCTCCGAATCTGGTATGACCGCAGAATCCTTATTCAATTTGTCAGCCATACTTTTAAGACGCGCGGCCAAATCTTGCAGGTCCTTATCACGCTTGGAAAATTCTACCTGGATTTTAGCATCCGCTGCCTTCGCCGGAGCCGCCTCACGGAAAATGCGCTCATTGCTCACGAAAGCGATTTTTGAACCTTCCTGTGCATGGGCAGGTACCACTGATATTAACCAAAGAGCCAGAATCGCAACCGACTTCAGCGAGCCGAATGATTTAGTAAGAGACTTCAAAGCTGTTCTCCGCTATTCAAATTAGACATTATGCCATTCCTATACAACTGCACCATCCCTTAGAATCCAGTACCTAATTGGAATTGGAAATGCTGTACTTTATCAGCCACAGTTGCACCATTTACAATTTGTGTTTGCGCATTCAGAGGCATACCCCAGCTCAACTTCAAGGGACCAAACAGCGATACCCAACTCAAACCAAAACCTGTTGAATAACGTAAGTCCTTGAATGACATTGACGTTTTATCAGAAAATACCTGTCCACCATCCAAGAATGTAAACCAACGCAACGTACGATCATTTCCAGACCCTGGGAATGGGAACTGAAGCTCAAGGTTACCAAATACCCGCTTTGCCCCGCCCAAAGAATCGCCATATTGATCGACCTTATTACCTAACGTCGAACCTTCATAACCTCGTACAGTGCCAATACCACCTGCATAATAATTTTTGAACACAGGATACGCAGCGCCACCAATCCCAGCGCCATAGTCAACTTCACCATTCATGGCGATAGTGACGGCATTACCGAACAAAGGTTGAAAGTACTGATGCTGATAACTTGCACGGTAGTAGCGCAAGCTACCCACAGCCGATATCTCAAGGTTGGCACGTTGATAAAGACCTTTGGTTGGCACTAATGCACTATCTCGGCTGTCTCGCTGCCATGCTGACGTCAGTGGAAAACTAATTGTATCCACTGAACTCGGATTTACTAGAAAACCGGTCGTAGGATTAATAGCAATATGACCGAAATCAGCAACATATCGCTGATAAAGGCTAGGGCTTAGACCATCTGCATATACTTTTGTATTTTGAACACCTAAGCCGAAGAAAATTGTATCCAATTCAGAAAAAGGAACACCAAATTTGACATCACTGCCGACAGTACGAACTTTATAATCACCTTGATTGTAAATAGAAGGGCTCAATGTGCGCAAGTATAGATCATAGGTGCGACTGACGCCTTCATCTGTAAAGTATGGGTTAGTCTGTGACACTGCAATGGTTCGATTAGTATGACTAGTATTTACGTCAAGACCAATGGTATTACCGCTACCAAATACATTTTGTTGGTGAATAGAACCAGTCAAACTAACTTTATCCGTTTGTGAGAAGCCGGCACCCACCATAATATTACCAGTCGGTTTTTCAGTAACAGCCATGGTAACGTCAACCTGATCGGATGTCCCAGGAACTTCAGACGTTTCAATATTGACATCCTTGAAATACCCCAGACGATCAACACGATCACGCGACAATTTAATATTGGACCCGTCATACCAGGAATCCTCAAATTGACGGAACTCTCGACGCACCACTTCATCACGGGTCTTGGTATTTCCAAATATGTTAATGTGTCGCACGTACACACGTTTGCCTGGATCGACCCTAATCGTAAAAGCAACTTCTTTCTTAGCACGATCAAGTATCGGATTAGCATTGACATTGGCAAAGGCATAACCGAAGTTACCAAGGCGTTCAGACATTTTCTTCGTAGTTTCTATCGATTTCTGACCGGAGAACACATCTCCTTTTTTCAATTGAACCAAAGACTTTAACTCTTCCTCACGCCCAAACATTTCGCCTTCTAACTTGACATCTGAAACTGTAAATTTATCGCCTTCATTGATATTTAATGTAACGTAAATATCTTTTTTATCCGAGGCAATAGATACTTGGCTAGATTCAATCTGCATTTCAATATATCCACGATTCAGATAATACGAACGCAAAGTCTCGATATCCCCAGCCAGTTTTTCTTTAGAGTATTGATCTGCTTTGGTGTACCAGGTAAACCAACCAGGCGAGCGTAAGTTTAGCTGGTCACGCAATTGTTTGTCAGAAAGTATCTGATTACCAACAAAATTAATTTGCTTGATACGTGAAACTTCACCTTCATCAACTGCAAAATTAATATTGACACGATTCCTCTCAACTGGCGTTACAGTCGTCGTAACTTTCATACCATACAAGCCACGCGACAAATATTGGCGCTTCAGTTCTTGCTCCGCCCTATCTACTAACGCTTTATCATAAATGCGTGACTCACCGACACCAGTTTCTTTTAATGCTTTGGTGAGTTGATCCTTATCAAACTCTTTCGTTCCGGAAAATGCGACACCGGCGATTGCAGGGCGCTCTTCGACCATAACCATCAAAACATTCCCATTAACCTCGACACGAACATCTTTAAAGAAGCCAGTAGCGTAAAGCGCCTTGATAGACGCGATCGCCCTTTCATCCTTAAAAGTTTCGCCAACGCGTACAGGTAAATAGTTGAAAACGGTACCAGCTTCGGTCCGTTGAATGCCTTCGATCCGAATGTCTTTGATGACAAAGGGCTGAACTGCCATTGCCTGTCCTGAGCCTATGGCGAAAGCCGCAATAGCGATCAAACGACGGGGGGAAATCGACAAAAGGAAATGCTGGGAATGTAATTTCATTAGCGATAGTTTGTTATTAATATCCTTGCAGACGACAAAATCGTACAAGAAAAAACCTTGGGGTAAATTTTGCTACTGAAAATCAGTAGCAAAAATAGCATTATCGGAATATTGGCCTTAAAAAACAGTTCCAGCAAAGGAAACAGAGTGAACAATATCTGCGGTTAGCAGACAAACATTGCTGGGTCAATTTTAAGTAAGCTCTTACTAAAATATAAGTCGAGCGATGTCATTAAACATAGCCACTGATATTAACGTCAATAAAATACCTATACTCGCACGTCCAGCAATTTCCTCAAGCCGTTGTGGAAACGGGCGCCCAGTCAAAACTTCCACCGAATAATACAGCAAAAGCCCACCATCTAAAACTGGGATAGGAAGCAAATTCATTACCCCCAAGCTGATGCTGATAAATGCAATAAAACTGAGATAACTAATTGCGCCGCCACGTGCCGTTTGACCGGCGTAATCAGCAATCGCAATCGGACCGGTAATATTTTTCCATGAAACCTGCCCAACCAACATTTTCCCCAGCATTTTTAACGTCAAAACACTAATATCCCACGTTTTTTGTGCACCTTTAGCCAATGCTACAAAAGGGGTACTGGTTGCAAGGATCATTTCCGGTGTCACAGGCACTTCGACCTTGATCAGGCCAAATGTTTTACCCTTGATCTCCTGCTGTTCTGACGTTACTTCCAGTAGAAATTTTTGCTCATCTCTGATAACAGCGATATCTAATTTTTGGCCAGGCGAGGCCCTCACTTTTTCAATTAGTTCTAAACTATCGATTATAACTGCACCATTGACACCAGTAATTAAATCCCTTTCCCGCAAACCAGCCTTCATCGCAGGTCCATCTTGCATTACTTTACCTAGCACTGCTTGTGGTCTAGCTAGTGAAATACCTAGTTTACCTAAAAAGTCCCCCTCTAGATCCTTAGGTTTAATACTTTCCAGTGGCAAGATGATCGTATCCAAAATATTTCCACCAGACGGACCAGTATTTAGATGCTGCACGTCTAACTTTATACTGCTTTTCTCCAAAGCCGCCTGCATCAACTTCCAGCGCAAATCGGACCAAATCTGAATCGGCTCTCCATTCACCGCTGTGACAAGTTCGCCGCCACGTAAACCTGCCTGATAAGCGACCGATTGCTGGGCAACGGTGCGTAATTTCGGCGTAGGTTCAGTTGTGCCGTGAATGTATAAACCGGCAAATAACAAGATCGCGAGGA
>JACMQE010000168.1 GCA_014377145.1 Glaciimonas sp.
GCCTGAGACGAAAAACCAGAGAACGCACACGATCCATTTGTCCTCCTATGCAGAAAAGCTGTTCCAGCAACTTGCAGATATGCGAGCCAGTGACACAAAGCCTGGAGAAACACCACTGCCTTGGGTATTCCCAAACAAAAGCAAAAATGGCCCCGTCTGTATTAAGAGTTTTGGAAAGCAACTAAGCGACCGCCAGCGTCCCCTTGATAAAAAGCTTGTCAACCGAACCACCAGTACAGAATCTTTATTGCTGCCGAAAGGCCACTGGACTGCGCACGATCTCAGGCGTACCACTGCGACCACCATGGCGGAGTTGGGCGTCAGCACTGATGTGATAGACGAGTGCTTGAATCATGTCATTGCAAGCAAAGTAGCAAGGGTGTACATCCACAATCGCAGGCTAGGGCAGCAAGCAGAAGCTTTTGATCTTCTTGGCAAAAACCTCTCGGAGTGGATTCCAGCTTAGCTAGTCGGGCTGATTCATGCATCCAATTTTGGCAAAGGCTCTTGTCAAACCAAAGTGCACAAAAGCCTAAATGGCCAGTCTGCGCAGAAAAGGTTGTGCCGTTTCGCTAATTTTAAGCATCGTAACAATGCTTGAAAACGCCATGACCAACAGCCGTAACGGCTCGCCGCAGCTGAAACAGATAAAACCGATGTCAGCACAAACTTACCGCCGCAGTCCATATAGAGAGCCTACCCACGTTATTCGCGTGCCCGAATCTCTCCTTCCTCGCGTGCGAAAGCTGCTCGATGAATGCCGCCAGGAAATACAGGACGGCGCATGGTTGGAGCAGTGACAATGCCCCCCCAATCACGAATGAGATGGACATAATTCATGGCAGGCTCAAAGTATCTAAATCGCTTACTAAGGAGTTGCGATATGGAAAAACAACTCACTGACGGAATCGAAGTGCATCGGGGTACCAGCAACGTGTATGCAGACCTTGGCCTGCCCGACGCAGAAAAGCTCAAGATCAAGACCGGCTTGGTGATTGAGATCAGGAAAGCTATACGCAGCCTCGGCCTGACGCAGCAAGAAGCTGGCAAGCGCATGGGCATCACGCAGCCCAAGGTGTCTGACTTGATGCGCGGTGAATTCGCCAACCTGTCGGAACGCAAGCTCATGGACTGCCTGACCCGGCTGGGCTATGACATCGAGATCAGCGTGCGTCCCGCCAACGCGGCTGTCGGGCATCTGGTGTTTGCGGCAGCTTAAGGTCAACCATTGAGTCCTAGCGCGATTCGGCGCTAAAGTAATTCAGCTTTTTCCATCCTTGATGGAGAAGTCCAGGCCAAATGGTTAATTGTTTTCTTAAAATTCAAAAGCGGCATGAGCTTCAACTTAAATTCGTTTCCTAGCCTCTGTCGCTTACCTCTCGGCATGATCACCAACCTGTCAGGGAAAAGCCAGGCCAATTTGTACGCCGAGATAACAGGAATATCAGCAAGTCGCCTGCGTCCAGACAGCAAGCAGAACATGCCTAATCCCACACTAGAAAAAGTGCGTGCAAGCGAATGCTTGGACCAATTAGCACTAAAAGCTTTTAAAGAAATAGGTAACGGATGAAATCGACAATTTCAGAACACCCTTAACAGACCGTATCATAAACTGCATCTCATCGTAAGATGTACGCACAAATAAAGATTAATTAATATGGCTGAAAACGAAAATACTGCGCAAATTGCTGAAAAAATCTCCGCCGACATATTCAAGGTATTTCATTGGGAACTCTACGCGCAAAAAAACAGCAATTTTGCATGCGTACTTGATGAACATAAAAACGATAAAGGAGTAAAAAAAGTTACTCATCCTGGTGATGTGGTTTTTTATTACCTTGACCCATATCTTAATAAGCTCGTTTGTCTTCATACTGATCTCAAGAGCTATAAAAAATCCACTATTCAAGCCAAAAAAATCCGCGATGCACTGATGTCATTGGCAATGACTGTGGAATGTGCGCAACTGTCACCTGGCTGGTCGAAAAAATTTCTAAAAGATCCAACTCAATCACACGAGATTAGGGGCCTTCTTTTTGTTGCAAATCATGACAACAAGGCGGTAGAAAAATTCTCACATTATCTCGGTGGTATCTCAAAAAGTGCATTGCCAGTTGCAAAAGGCCAAATTCTGCACATACTTGGACCACTTGAGATAAGTTTATTATATTCAGTTGCATCCGACATAAAACTAAGCGTAGCCGATAAAAAAATTAACGCAAATTATCGTTTTTTTTATCCAGATTTAACATTATGGAAGCGTCAAGTGGTGGACGATAATAGAACGGGAGCAACAGTTGAAATGCTATTAGCGCCATACTTTATACTTAGACACACATCGATCTACAATGAAAAACGTGAAGAAATTACCCAAGGTGGAAGCGTAGTTTACTATTCACGTAAGGGTGAAACGGTCGAGGAATTCGTTTATCTTCTGGATTGTTTATCTCGGTATCAACTGATAAATTCCCGAGAACAAATTAAAATAAGGGCTTTTCATCGGGAACGATCGCTTGAAATGAAAAACAATTTTGATAAAGCCAAATTACAGTATTGCCGTATGTGGGGATTTGAAGGTGATCGCGAATCCGAGATAAGCGATATAACTATTGATGCAATACAAGGTACACTTCCAAATTATGTTCCTGACGAAATTGGATGGCACGAATGAAACGTCAATTTGGTCCTTCACTTTATTTTGCAAGTGATAAAGTAATTTTTGATGCGCTAAATCATATAAAAGTAACTACGGACGTTATCCGTGAACTGCTTTTTGATCGAGGCATTATCGTCTCATCGAAAACTTCCAAATATGAACTAGCACAATACTTTTCTCGCTTAACCGCTGATTATTTTGATCATCATGATATTGCAGTTAAGCTCGGCAGACCCCAAGCACGCGGCCGCATAACTTACGCAGAGATAAGTGAACTAATAACTCAGAACGAAATTATCGAAGCCGCCCAAACTGCAAAGGTAGAGCTAGAACAACAAGGAAATCTTGTTACCATTCAAATTGAGAAAGGCCGAGTTTTAATCAAACTAGATTACGATCATATTGATTATACGCAGGTTGAATTTAGGCAAATACAGCACAGGGATGGAGTCATCGAATTCTTAAAAGATGTAACTGGTAAATATGTAATACGCAGCTCGCAGGATCATGAAATTGACAAGGTCGTTGATAAACTATTTACAGAAATTAATTTAAATCGAGAAATTCCCGTAAGGCAAGAAAGAATTAGTCTTGAAGGTATTCCAAATCCAGTTTTGCGATGCAAATTTTTTAATGAGCTAGTAAATGGAATCAATGGCCACCAATTCATTACTGTAACTGAAGCTTACTGCTATAAACCCAACCAAAAAAATATATCAGAAAATGACGCTGATGATGAATCATCACAGGAAACGAGTCTCGAGGATCAACCAAATGTTGAAAGAGTTTCGTTAAAAGGTACGGGCGTGACACGGTCCTTCGTAATCGATGACTTATATGCAAAGGGTTATTATATTGTTAAAGCAATTTGGCGAGTAAAACCAGAATCAAGTTTAGACTCTGACATTTATGAGATAGAAGCTCAATTTACTGAGCCGCAAAGTTGTACGAATTTTTCGTATCAAGTACGAAACGCGATAATATTTGAGGATGGAAAGTTAACAGATAAAAAACGTCTGCCAAAATTGGCAGAACAAGATGCTTTATTTAGATTAATTGAGGCGGCAGCAAAGCTAGCTTACGAAGCACTGGAGTAGATATGACGAAAGTTCGCTATTTTAAATTTAGAATGCGCACCGTCTCTACCATTGAAGATATTGGTTATCCCGGCACATGGAATAATGGTGCTATAAGCGTTCTTACCTTTTCAAAAAATGAAATGGTTGCAACATTTAGAATAATGCGCGAAATTTTTACGGTTCAGTATCTTCCTGATGGATCTATTATTCCGGGAGTTGCGTCCACTATGGAGCAACATCAAATAAGAATATTTTGTAGAAATTCTCAACTTTACATAGCTTTGATAGATCCGCCTCGTGGAGCTAAAGTTATCAGCGATTTTCTTACATACATTTCAATGGGAAGAGAATTTTTTATTGAAAGTTTGGAAATTTCCCGTGAGCTGATTGAAGGACATATAATTAAATTTGAATCAGCTAAGCTTATCTCTGCAAAAATTAAAGACTTCCATATTTATGACAAAGCTGTAGCCAGGTTAGAGGTAACGTCGAAAGAGGGATTGCGTAGTGATATAGCCCCTATTCTTGAAGGAAAATTTCACAGAACTGAATCTCTTACGTACGAAGTTATGCATAAATTCAGGAAAGGACTCATTACATACTTAGCTAATGGCACAGTACGAATTTCCGCTCTGTTGGTTGAATATGGCCTCCCCAGTTTTGAGCAGCAATTGAAATAAATCATCTAAAAAATGAATGAAATTTCAATCCTGCATATCAAACGAAAATTTATATCACTTATTTAATTAAGCTGGTCGATATCCCTTATGACTATTTAATAATATAGCAACTGTATTGCTATATACTTATATTCATTGACTCTGTACAGCAGGCAAGGCATTTATCCCTTCAGCGCACTTAGATCTGTGGCAAGAGGCTTCTTTCCCGGAAATACGACAACCGTTATGAGGTTATTTTTCCAAGCTTTAATCCTTTCCATACCATATTGATTATTGAAGTTTCGTTAGCGTTCGAGGATGCTGCTTAGCAGGTACAGAAGCAATAAATGTTATCTTCGTCTCATAGCAAAGTAGGAATTTTTCGTCTATTTACTGGGCGGATGTATTTTAAAAGCGTTACATCGCTTTTATGCCCTGTGGTCAGTTTAATCTGCCATGACGGCATTCCCGCCATTGCAGCGGTAGTGCAATATCCACTTCTTAACGAATGACCGCTTACTAGTTCGGAATTCGCCCCTGTACGATTAACCAAAGCCTTCACCACCAGCGCAACCGATTGCGCCGACAACCTTGTCCGTGCAACACGATCATGGCGAGTGACGGCTCTAAAAACAAACCCCTCTTCGATCCCTGCCAGTTTAAGCCAGACCATCAAGGCACGCACTGGGCAACGATCGCCATCGGCATGTGGGATGAACACAGTACGCCCTACTCGCTCTTGATCGGTCTTACTGTGCGGCAAGAAAATCTCCATGCCATTGGTGATCTGCTTGACATGGCCGACTTGAATAGCCACAAGTTCACTTCGACGGAATGCGCCGGCAAAACCCACCAGCAGCAATGCTCGGTCACGCGCAGCTTTAACGGGTCTTTTGTTTTGCCGGTCGATCATCATGAGCGTTTCAAGCAAGTCATCCTTGACCATAGGCCGTACCTGCCGCTGTTTGGTACCGAAGGTGCGTCGGATGCCCTGCATGGTGCGCTTGACCCTCAAGTCCGCTGCCGGAGACGGTGCAGCAATTACCACGTGAGCTTGGTCAATGGCGATCAAGCGGCGCTCCAAGGTGGATGCGGACAATTTACCTGCAAATTGAGCGAGATACTCAACAACTTGATTTGCTGTGGCTGGCACTGTGCCGCCATTGGCTATGAAGTGACGCAGGTCGCTGGCGTAGGCGCGAATGGTCGCGGTGCTTTGAGCCGCAGTCATATAACTGTTAGCGCAATCGGAATATAGTGGTTCAATCTGTTGTGGTGATTTTTCCTGGTGGGCGGCAGAAACCGGTATTGCTTTTAAACCGGTCAGAGCAAGTGAAATTTGAGAAGGTTTTTTGACCATGCTGAATCTTTCTATGTAGTGATAAGTATGAGTTATCGCTACCTGAGGTTGAAGAATAAAATCCCCAAACCCTTGAACGCATAGACGTGTTTAGTCAGCATGCACCACGGGCATTACAAGAAAAAATCAAGTGGGTATTGGGAAAGAAAACTAAACTAACGCAGGGCGCGTCAGTTCATACGCTTCGCCATTGCAGCGAAATATCTCTTATTTTCTCAGGCTATTGACAACAAAGCAATTGAAATAATTTTTAAGTTAATCTAGTTACAAAATATCTCTGCATGTCGGAAATTTTGAAAAACTTAGAAAGTTACCGCCAGCATTGTCGCTCTTAAGCGTAATAGTCTTGGGTGTACTGGAATTACAGAGAGGAAAACTCAGTTAGATTGCATTTTTGTTTTAACTGAGTTGGGCAGCATCAACCTTGCGGCGTTTGACCCGTTCCAGTAACTCCTGCGGCGCGCAGCTGATCTTCAGTGCGATCAAGACCATGATTGCGAGTACGTAGGATCTCTTCAGCCTTAGCGTAAAACCACTCTTGCTTTGCCTCAAACTCGGTAAACTCGCCAATTACAAATTGATCAAGTCCCCCGATTCCAAGTTCGTCCGCAAGGTTATTCATTAACCACCTATAGAACCAATAAAAAGCTGGGCCTATTACAAGCGCCAACAATACGTAAGCATATAAACTAAGAACCGATATCTTGCATGCGCTACCCCAGTGAGCTTGCTGAAGTAGAGTAGCAATGGAAACAATCACCATAATGATCGCGTACACCTGAAACCACAAACCGATTTTGAAAATTTTTCTTAGATCTGGGAACTTTTTGTACGCAGAATCTTCAAGATATTTACCCGTGAATGTGCCCTGTCTGATTTTTGGATGCGTGCGGTAGACAGCTTGGGAAAACTCCCGGAGGTAAGTTGTCTTGGTTTCTCTAGCGACCTGCCCGAGAGCGACAAGTACACCATTGAATGCGACTCCCAATCCAATAAGATTGCTAGCGTCGTTGCAACTTATGTCCGTCATAACTCTACCTTTGTCTAGGATGAAGTATTTTAGTAAGTTGAAGATTAATGGAAGATAAAGTCCAAGGCAACCAATGATGGCACTGGTTACTTAGAAGAAGATCTGCCTGAACCGTTGTATAAAAAACGAGAAAATTTCAAGCTCAAAACAGCCGCCTACAAATCCTATCGAAATTCGCCCCACACGCATGTCCAATGATTTTTCACTACGTCAGATTCAAGCACTATACTTAAACGGGTTTAGCTTTGTATCTCAAATGTAGACAATCCCGAACCGTTCTTTCAACCTGTCCACCGTGCTGCGCCACTTGGGCGTGGTGGGCTTGCAAACTGTGTTTTGGTTGCCGAAAAAGCCAATTTCTTTCACTGCTTGGTCAAGTGGAACCACCTTGAGCCACTCCACCGGCACAAACCACTCGCTGCGTTCGGGATCAGCCGAAAATTCGCGGTGGTAGGCGCCTTGGGTCAAAACATCCAGCGCAGGTGCGTCGCCGTTAGGGCCGATGATCTTGAAGTCCGCCGCCTGCACAGCGCGGCCTGTGACGCGGCCTGCGCCCACATAGCCCGTGTTTGGCACATTCACCCACACACGGTCATCAGGCCTAAGAACCTGCAGCGTGCGGCTGTACCACGCACCACCGCCGCCACAAATGAAACCGTATTTCATCGCCTCGGCCCACGAGCGCGTGGCTCTGTCGCCGAAGGACACGTAAAACTCCCCGTTCCACGGCTCTGCAATGCCGTCAGCGGGTGGGGGCACGTTCACCTGCGTGTGTACTGGGTCCAGCAACCAGGCACGACTGAGCAACTGATCTGACCCGTGAGCGAACACCTGAAAGCACAAAACGTTGATGGCAATGTCCCGCTTGTTCAGGTAAGCCACGATGCGCTCGGTGCTATCGTCCAACTGGGCGGCGACGATGACGATTTGGTGCGACTGGTTGAGCGTGTCTTCGTCCAGCGGCTGGCCAAAGCGGACTTTGAAATCATCCGCGAGGCTTTTCCCTGGTTTAAAGCGGCGGTAGATGGCGGAAATATCTTCCGCTTGCAGCGCTTCAACCCAACTGGCGTAGTCCAGAGCCTGGGCCACCACGTCGCGTGGGGTGCGGTCGCGCTTGAGCTCGATGAGTACCAGCGAACCATCGGGCGCAATTGCCAGCAGGTCGATGATGCCGCCTTGTCCCGTGCGCTCCTGGCGACCAATGAGCATCCAGGCGTCTGACAGCAGCAGCGGCTGTGCGACGATCATGTCTTCCAACAGCTTTTCGCTGGGCAGGACTGCCTCGGGGAGTTGCGTAGGTTGGGCGGTGACTTTCCAAAGAGCAGTGCGGATTGGCATATATGTATCCCGCAATCAATTGAGTTGTCGAACGTCAAAACCGAAATACCGGAAGATCTTGGTCGTCCGTCCATTGATGATGGGCAAGCCCTCTTTACTTAACCACCCTATCAACTCCTGCACGTTGGCCCGGCCAAACTCATTCAACTTGTAGTCTGGCTCAAAAATCACGTTGGCCATTCTCACTTCAATTTCGCTAGGTCCGAAAAGCAAGTAAGCCAATACCTGTCTTACTCTTTCCGGATCGTTCGCCTTGAGGAAATGGAGTTTCCACGTCGGTAGACCACCAGCGAAGAATCGGAGCCTGTCGTGAAACGAGTGGAGTACCGCAAGCGCGTCGAACAGGTCATCGTCGCTGACTGATTTGACTGCGTTCTCTGAGCCCAATGTCTTGACAAGAAGTGGATAGTTCTTTCCAACAATCTCATTTTCATAGTGAGGCCATGGCGTCTCCCGCCAAGCGTCTATGTGCTCGGTAATGAATCGATCTTGATCCTCGCCACTCCGCAAAGGCGTTGCATTCCAGGCGTCACCCACCGTGTGCCTGTCTCGTACAAAGCTGATAAAAGAGTCGATCTCAATAAGGATCGGAATCGCACCGGCCCCCGCCTTTCGATACCCAGTCTTCTCGTAAACGCGACGGATCGCATCAAATGCGTTCACACCCTCCTGATAGGTCTTCCGAAAGTCCTCAAGAAAAATGCCTTGCTTGCTTACGGTTATCTTTTCTCGCGTAATATTTGAGGGAGCAGTACTTCCAAGCCTCTCAAAGACCTCGTTCTCCAGTTTGTCCACCTCGCCCTGCAGTTTTTCAAATTTTGAATATATTGCGGCGTAGTCAGCAAGTGCCTTCGATGTCAGGACGTTAGCCTGGCCCCAATAGTCAGCAAAAAGAGACGCAAGGTCATTCAATCGAGGATCGTCCGAACCGATAGACACCACGACCTCCTGATTGGTGAGAATCGCCGCACGCGTCAGATTCGCCGACCCGACCAATGCCGTGTGATCCCCAAAAAGGTAGATCTTTGGGTGGAAGGAATGGGCGGTGAAGTACCTAATCTCAACCTGATTTCCCATTAACAGCCTTCGCAGCGCCGTTGGGCTGGTGGGAAAGCCTAGCCGAACGATGAGACGGACTTTGCAGCCTCTCGCTAGTAGCTCGTCGATGACATTCGCCTCAGTAAAGAAGGCGACCGCAATGTAGACGTTACTCGGTGTCGCCGTGAGCATTTGAATGGCATTGCGAACAAAATCACCATACTTATTTCGATTCGCATACAGCCCCGGTGCTTCCATAAAACCTCGCTTTCAATCAACTATGACTTGGAAACGTTGTCAATCAGGTTCGACTCAGTCGGCAACGTCACCCGAATCACGGTCTTCAATTGCTCCGCAGCCGCAGCAGGATCAGCTGGGTCCCAGACCACGGTAAGGTAATGGTTGGTATCGAAATGCGGTTTGGTCTTTGGGTCGTTAAACACGTCTTTTCGGCACGTGTAGATTACCGGTCGGCCCAGCCCTTCGGCAAAGCCCGCTTCC
>JACMQE010000169.1 GCA_014377145.1 Glaciimonas sp.
CCTATTGTTGTGGTGTTTCAGACCTTGTTCAAACAGCAGGCGCTGGCGGGTAATTTCCCGATGATGCTCAGGTGGAATTTTCACCGCTTAATGCTGAGCCAGAGCATGGACTTTTATCAGGATGAATTTGCCGGACGAGTTGCCGCCAAGGTAATGCAAACCGCACTGGCAGTGCGCGACATCTGCATGATTTTGGGCGATATCCTGGTATTTGTGATGATTTACTTTGTTACGCTGGTGGCAGTAGTAGGCAGCTTTAATCTTTGGATGTTGTTGCCATTTCTGGGCTGGGTCGCGCTCTACGGTTGTTCATTACGCTATTTTGTGCCCCGTCTCAGTCGGGTAGCGCAATCACAAGCTGATGCGCGTTCGCTGATGACCGGGCGTATTACGGATGCGTACAACAATATCGCTACTGTGAAACTGTTTTCTCATGCCGGTCGCGAAGCTGGTTATGCACGTTCAGCGATGCAAGAATTTCTGCACACAGTACATCGGCAAATGCGCCTTGTGAGCGGTTTTGAGATTGTTAACCATATCCTCAGCATGTTGTTAATCCTGAGTACCGCCGGGATGGTGCTGTGGTTGTGGACGCAAGGACAGGTTGGGATCGGTGCTGTCGCTGCGGCCACCGCGATGGCGCTACGCCTAAGTGGTATTTCTCACTGGGTAATGTGGGAAATGTCATCTTTATTCGAGCAAGTAGGCACAGTTCAGGACGGCATTAATACCCTATCACGTGCGCATACGGTTAATGACCTTACTGACTCGACGATATTGCAGGTACATCAAGGCGAAGTCCATTTTGAGAATGTTAGTTTTTCTTACGGTGGGCCACGGCCCGTGATCAAAGAGTTTTCACTTCATATTTCTTCTGGTGAGAAAATCGGTCTGGTCGGCCGCTCTGGATCAGGCAAGTCTACTATCGTTAATTTGCTAATGCGTTTTTATGACGTTGAACAAGGCCGCGTGCTTATTGATGGTATGGATATTCAATACGTGACGCAAGACAGTCTGCGAGCCCAGGTTGGAATGGTGACCCAGGATACATCGTTATTGCATCGCTCGGTACGTGACAATATTCTTTATGGACGTCCGGATGCAACAGACGCCGACATGATTGCAGCCGCTAAGCGTGCTGAGGCGCATGACTTCATCGTCAATCTGGTGGACGTCGAGGGTCGTGTAGGTTATGACGCACATGTCGGTGAGCGTGGCGTCAAATTGTCAGGCGGTCAGCGTCAGAGAATCGCGATTGCTCGTGTGATGCTGAAGGATGCGCCAATTCTATTGCTTGATGAAGCTACCAGTGCGCTCGATTCTGAAGTGGAAGCATCGATACAGGCTAGTCTGTATCGGCTGTTGGAAGGCAAGACCGTGGTCGCGATTGCGCATCGGCTATCAACTATTGCTGCAATGGATCGTCTGATAGTGTTAGATAAGGGACGTATCGTTGAAGAAGGAAGCCATCAGATACTGCTGACCAGCGGGGGTCTTTACGCGCGTTTGTGGGCTCATCAAAGTGGTGGGTTTTTGGGTGATGAGACCGAAACTGAGGAAGTTGAAGAAGCCACTTATTATTAATGTTGAGGCTATAAAGAAATATGGTCACCCGATTTTTACAAGGTTAATTTTGATGTTGTAGTTGGCTTGGATTAATCTATCCAAAGTTGTTGTAGAGATAATTTCCTGCTCGATAATGGGAGCCGCACATTGTCCACACTCACCGGGTAACATGTCTAAATGTCGTACTATCCAGGACAGCAAAAAGTTGAACAACCCTAGCATGGAACGGAATGCCGCTTTTTAGTGAATATAGCGCCGCAACCGATCTGGCTTGGCTTCACCCTACATTTCAACGGCCTCGCAGTCATCTGCGCATATACCACGGTATACATCATCAACACCAAAATATCAAAAAATGGTGCTCCATCGTCGGCAAAGCGCTTCAGTAACTTCTCCAAGATTGATTTCTTCATTTACTTTCCTATTTAAAGAGGAAAGTAAATCCAATTTTTAATCATTCACTGTACTATATTCGCAAGTCCTTGAAAGTTAACGACTTTTGACGTGGTTTCCCTGCGGGTATTGGGCATTAATTTCTTATCAAGTCAATTTGTGGTGCATGTGAAAAGTGTCATTTCTAAGTACGTTTTTTATGCTTTTAAAAGCACAGCTTGACGATAAAATTAATTTTCTCCAAAAGATATGATGGATTAATCGAATCACCCTGTTGGTCTATCCACCATTTTAGATTTTTGACGGCTCAGTCGGTGCAGGCAGCACTTCTGACTGGGCCTGCGGCTCGATATGAAAAGGGCCGGTCAACATGGCACCGTGCAGGTCAAAGCCGTTTAAGTACCATCATAAAGTAGTGATGTTAGCGCAGACATTACCGATGTAGATCGTCCATCAACGTTATTCGTTGAGTAATGTGTCAAACTGCGTTCTACTTAATCGTTTTTCGATCTGCTTCACTGACTTATACAAATATCGATACTCGTCATTCATGAAGCCTCTATGTAGCCATGATTTATCTGCCATTTTGGGTTTTTGTGACGTCTGCCCAGGCGTAAATAAAAATATCACCATGACCGGTGCTGCCACGGCGATAGGTGCACCGACCAAAAATGCAATTCTGCTATGACCAAAACAGATTGCTGGAAAGCAAGTTGAATACATTATCCTGGATGATGGCTCTGATCTGAGTAATACCGTATGCAATGCCCACAAGCTAATCAGCGAGGATAAAGTTGACATTATTGTCGGGGGCCCAACACGATGCCAAATGCATTAGTATTGCTGGATGTGATTGCTGAGGGAGAAACCCCAATGATGGCCCTCGCTGCATCGGCATCGATCATTGTCCGCCGGATGCTAAGCACAGATGGACTTTCAAGATGCCACAAAACGACTCACACATGGCAACGATACTGACACAGCATATGGCTGACAATCTGATTAAAACAGTTGCGTTCATTGGATTTACCGATGCCTATGGCGCGAGTTTTCACGGTTGGCCGAGTTACGCAAGATAAAGATCGTTGCCAGTGAGCGTTATCACTGCAGTGGCACCAGTGTCACCGGCCAGACTTTGAAAATCATGGCGGTCCAGCCTCCTGATGCAGTCTTGATTGCGGCTGCTACCACTCCGGCAGTGTTGCCGCAAAGTACGTTGGTTGAGTGTGATTATAAAGGCCGCATCTATCAAACTCATGGTATTGCCAAGCGTGATTTTCTGAAGGTGGGTGGTAAGATGTTGAAGTAACTTTTTTCGAATGGCCCCCGAGTGGTTGCTAGGCAGTTGCCGGATAGCAATCTCCTATTAAAAAGACGGCATTGGAATTTATGCGACGCTATGAAGCGGTTTATGGCCCGGACAGCATGATGCAGTTTGCCGCCGATGCCTGGGGCGCTTTATGTTGATTACAAACGCAGTGCCGCAAGCACTTATCGTCGCCAAACCTGGCAGTAAACAGTTCCGTGCAGCTTTATGCGATGAGTTGGAGAAGACAGATAATCTGACCATGCCTCAAGGCGTGATCAATATGAATTCAAATGATCACGTTGGACTTGATCAGCGGTCGCGTGTAATGGGACGGATCATCGGAGATAAATTTACCTATGCATACGGTGGCGAATAAGCGTTGCTTGTACTGTATGCTATCACCTGAATACAGCGCAACTTTTTGGAAATTGTGCTGTATTTCATATTTATTATTGGTTAAAAGAAGTTTAAGCTATCTTGATTAAGTAAACGAATAGCACCCATCAAGGGTTAACTTTGGTTTTGCGAAAGTGCGCTATCGCGGCAAGGCGAACAACGCCAAGTGTTTCTTCGTCACCTGCGCGCTGGCTAACTTGTTTATGATTTGTAAAATCGATGCGCCATCAAGGGGCCTAGTGCGTCCAGCGTGCAAGCAATCGCGCAGTAGGCACTGCATTCAAGGATAAAACGCCGCATGTAGTTAAAAAATGACATTTTTGTTGCCGTATTTTTTGCTTTAATTATTTCGACATGGTTGGTACTTATTCAGACGTGCCTTAAATTTCCAGATTATCGATCAGGCGTGTCTTGCCAAGTTTGGCGGCTGACAGAACGACGAGTTTTTCCCCTTGCAGTAACTGATCTTCTGATGCTATCTGTAGGTTGCTGCGCTTGCGCACGGAAATGTAATCGGGCTCCCAGCCATTGCTACAGAGTTGCGCCATCGCTTGCTGTTCGAGCTTGGCAATATCGCGCTGGCCGTTGTGGATTTCTTCCGCTATATGTGTGAGCGCCTTGTACAAGGCGGGTGCTTCTGTGCGCTCGTCGGTTGATAGATACATATTACGTGAAGAGAGTGCTAATCCATCGTCGGTCCGAAAGGTCTCTGCAGCGATGATATCGGTTGGCAGCGCAAACTGTTTTACCATGTTGCGGATGATCATTAATTGTTGATAATCTTTTTTGCCGAACACCGCTACCCGCGGCTGCACACAAGAAAATAACTTCACCACCACCGTCGTGACACCGGTAAAAAATCCGGGTCTAAATTCACCTTCGAGTGTATTGCCGAGGTCGTCAGGTGGCTGGATGCGAAATTCCTGGGGCTCTGGATAAAGATCTTTTTCGGTTGGTGCGAATAAAACGTAAACACCTTCTTTTTCCAATTTTCCAACGTCTGCGGTAAAGGTACGCGGATATTTGTCGAAATCCTCATTGGGACCAAATTGCAACCGATTGATGAAAATCGATGCGACCACTGGATCACCATAGCGTTTGGCTAGGCGCATTAGCGACAAATGGCCTTCATGCAAATTACCCATGGTTGGTACGAAAGCGGTACGCAATTGACCGCGCATCTGGTCACGTAATTCTTCGATGGAGGAAATGATTTTCATGGAAAGATCAAATGTGAATATTCGGTGTTGGTGTTGGTGTCGGTAGTGGTCGCGGTATTAAGATATTATAGAATCATCATAAATGCGTTGCCTAACCAGACTTTAATACCGTGGTATGAAGCTGGTACTGGTTTTTAAGCTGGAAAATAGCCTTAAACGTACATAAATTGGTGCAAAAGGTTCAGCCTGCGTGATTTCGCTCAATGTTTCCTTGGCTAGTTCCAGCAATGCGATAAAGTTCACGACTAATACTGGCACGCCACGGGCGCGATCAAAAAAGTCAGCGAACTCGACAAATCTGGCTGACTGCAGGCGTCGCAAAATTCCTGTCATGTGTTCACGTACTGATAATTCTTCGCGGCTAACAATGTGATGCTGAGTCAGTTTGGCACGTTTGATAACGTTGGCCCAAGCCGATTGTAGATCTACAACGTCTACTTCCGGCCAGCGCGTGACAATACTTTGTTCAAAATAAATCTGGGTACGAACAAAATCACGTCTCAATTGTAGTATTTTGTTGATTTCGCGCGCTACTAGTTTCATTTGCTCGTATTCCAGCAAACGACGCACCAACTCTTCACGCGGGTCTTCGGCCTCTTCGCTATCAGCCTTTCTGGAAGGCAACAACATGCGCGATTTGATTTCAATCAGCATCGCTGCCATCAGCAAATATTCTGCGGCTAGTTCCAGATTGGTGATGCGGATTTGGTCGACATATTCCAGGTATTGCAGTGTTACTTGCGCCATCGGAATATCTAGAATGTTGAAGTTTTGTTTACGGATTAGATACAACAAAAGTTCAAGTGGTCCCTCAAATACTTCCAGAAAGATTTCCAGCGCATCTGGAGGAAGATACAAATCTGTCGGCATGCGAAATAACGGTTCGCCATAAAGACGTGCGAACGCCACACCGCCGACTATGTCCGGTGTCGAATCAGGCTGTCCTGCGATCACAGTGTCGGCGGTGTCTGACGTTTCTTCCATCATATTCTGCTGGGACCGAACCATTGTGGGTGGAAAAGAGCCGGTGGTATTTTAGTGCTCGTTTTGATAGACGTAAGGCTGCTGGTTAACGCGTGAGTTTTTGGTGCGGAGTTGGCTGTCGAGATCGATTGGCATTTTGTCCCACAATAGCGCACGACCGTCTAGTTGCTGCTGTTCCAGCGCGGGATTTTTTTCTTTAAGTTCGCTGATGAACTGAGTAATCTCGGATTGGTATCCTTGAAATTGCTTGGAAAATTTCATTTTTATGTACCTATTTGATAACGTCACAGAGCAAGGCGCTATTTTATGCCATTTCTAATGGTATCGAGCCGTTTGTTGACTCACCATATGAGTTCGCCCGGTCTAGCCCGATTTTCGCTGAATATGAACAGACTAATATTTGATAATAGTCGATAAGTAGTCAGCGAATTCGCATGCCGGGAGCAGCGCCAGGCCAAGGATTGAGGATATAAATACCGGGATTGGCTTTTTCATCCGCAGCAGAAGCTGCCAGCACCATCCCTTCAGAGATGCCAAATTTCATTTTGCGCGGGGCGAGATTGGCGACCATTACGGTCAACTTGCCGATAAGTTCTTCCGGCTCATAAACTGCCTTGATCCCAGAAAAGACATTCCACAAGCGACCTTCGCCAACATCCAGTGTTAGGCGCAATAGTTTGTCGGAACCATCAACGTGTTCACAATTGACGATGGTAGCGATGCGTAAATCAATTTTGGTAAAATCATCCATGCTGACTTGAGGCGCTAATTCTTCGATTGCTGCGTGACTTGCACCCGCAGCGTTGGTGGTGAACGCATCGGCTTTTATCTCAGGTGCATCGAATAAAGTATCCAGCATTTTACGCTCAACCCGCGTCATCAGATGAGAATAAGCATTGATCCGGTGCCCATGAACCAGTGGCGTACTAATATCAGTCCATTCCAGAGGGGTGATTTGTAGAAATGCCTCAACTTGCTGCGCCAATACCGGCAAGACCGGCTTCAAATACAGTGTCAATATCCGGAATGCCTCTAGCAGGCGACTACACAATTCGTGCAATGCTGTCGATTTACTTGAGTCTTTGGCTAATTCCCATGGCTTGTTGGCATCGACATAAGCATTCACGATATCAGCCTGATCCATGATGGTGCGCAGAGCTTTACCGTATTCTCGTCCCTCGTATAGCGTTTTAATATCGGCCGACACTGCACGCAGATTCCCCAGGAAAGGATTACTATTAATGGCCCAGGTGGTACTGATCTTGCCGTCGAATTTTTTGGCAATGAATCCTGATGCACGGCTAGCGATATTAATGTATTTGCCGATTAAATCGGAATTGATGCGGGCGACGAAATC
>JACMQE010000170.1 GCA_014377145.1 Glaciimonas sp.
GAAACACAAGGTACCTTTGCACTGACGATCGATGGTCGCGGTTTCGAATCACGCGTGTCTGCTGGACAGCTGGACAGCTTCATGGATTCAGAGTGTGTTTCTTGCGGTGCCTGTGTCCAAGCCTGCCCGACTGCTACCTTGACCGAGAAAACCGTCATCATGATGGGGCAAGCCGAGCACAGCGCCATTACTACTTGCGCGTATTGCGGTGTTGGCTGTTCGTTCAAAGCTGAAATGAAGGGCAATGAAGTAGTCCGCATGGTGCCCCATAAGGATGGCAAAGCTAACCATGGTCATTCTTGTGTAAAAGGACGTTTTGCTTGGGGTTATGCCACGCATAAAGACCGGATTACTACACCAATGATCCGCAGCAAAATTACTGATCCATGGCGCGAAGTTTCGTGGGAAGAAGCGCTTGGTTATGCTGCCAGTGAGTTCCGTCGCATTCAAGCCAACCATGGTACGGACTCAATTGGTGGCATTACTTCTTCGCGCTGTACCAACGAAGAAACGTATCTGGTCCAGAAGCTGATCCGCGCTGCTTTCGGTAACAATAATGTAGACACTTGTGCCCGTGTTTGCCATTCGCCAACAGGGTATGGCTTAAAGCAAACTTTGGGAGAGTCGGCAGGAACCCAAACATTTGATTCGGTCATGAAGTCTGATGTCATTATGATCATCGGTGCCAATCCGGCTGCTGCGCATCCGGTGTTTGCATCGCAAATGAAGCGCCGTCTGCGTCAAGGTGCCAAGCTGATCGTGGTTGATCCGCGTACTACCGAGATGGTGAAATCGCCGCACGTTCAGGCCGATTATCATTTGAAATTGCGGCCTGGCACTAACGTTGGGCTGATTGTCGCGCTGGCGCACGTGATTTTGTCTGAAGGTCTGGAAGACAAGGCCTTTGTCGCTGAACGCTGTGAGACTGCATCGTTTGTAGATTGGAAAAAATTCGTACTGCGTCCAGAAAATTCGCCAGAAGCGATGGCGGCAGTGACAGGCGTGTCTGCTGAAGAACTGCGCGGTGCAGCAAGACTGTTTGCAACAAATGGCAATGGCGCGATTTACTACGGTCTCGGTGTGACCGAGCATGCACAAGGCTCGACAATGGTGATTGGGATTGCTAATCTGGCGATGGTCACCGGTAACGTTGGTCGTGAAGGTGTGGGCGTCAATCCATTGCGTGGTCAGAATAACGTACAAGGTTCATGCGATATGGGTTCTTTCCCGCATGAGTTGCCCGGTTATCGCCATGTATCCGATACCACGATACGGACAGAATTTGAGCAAGCCTGGGGCGTAACGTTGAGTGCCGAACCGGGTTTACGGATTCCGAATATGTTCGATGCTGCGCTAGATGGTAGCTTTTTGGGCTTGTATTGCGAAGGTGAAGATATTGTCCAGTCCGATCCTGATACGCAGCATGTGATTGCGGCAATGACAGCGATGGAATGTATCGTGGTGCAGGATTTGTTCTTGAATGAAACAGCTAAATATGCACACGTATTCTTGCCGGGTTCATCGTTCCTTGAAAAAGACGGTACATTTACAAACGCTGAACGACGTATTTCACGCGTGCGGAAAGTAATGCCAGCGAAGGCTGGAAAATCCGATTGGGAAGTGACAATGGCGTTGGCGAATGCATTGGGTTACCCAATGCATTACAATCATCCGTCAGAAATCATGGATGAAATTGCCGCTTTGACACCAACCTTTACCGGTGTCAGTTATGCCAAGTTGGATGAAGCAGGTAGTTTACAATGGCCTTGTAATGATGCCGCGCCAGAAGGCACGCCGATTATGCATATTGGTGAATTTGTACGCGGTAAGGGCAAGTTTATTAACACGCAGTATTTTGCGACGGATGAAAAAGTTACTTTGAAATTCCCGTTGATCCTGACGACTGGTCGGATACTGTCGCAATACAATGTTGGCGCACAAACGCGGCGTACGGAGAACGTTGAATGGCACAGCGAAGACAGATTGGAAATTCATCCACATGATGCTGAAGATCGTGGCATTAATCAAAACGACTGGGTTGGTATTGAATCCCGTGCCGGGCAGACCGTATTGCGTGCAACAGTGACTGATAAGGTTCAGCCTGGCGTGGTCTACACAACGTTCCATCATCCGGAATCCGGCGCTAACGTGATTACCACTGATAATTCTGACTGGGCAACGAATTGTCCTGAGTACAAGGTGACTGCGGTGCAGGTTATGCCGGTCACGCAACCGTCTGAATGGCAGCATAACTTCAGTCAGGTCAATGAACAGCAATTGTGCTTGTTGCAGAACGCATCAGCTGATAAGGCGACGGCGAAATAATGAGGAGTTGATGTAAATGCGCAATTCAGAGGGTAGCTTGGTAGATAAGTTACTGGGTAGCGCGACCACTGCCGATTGTCCAACCATCACCGACGTCGATATTGAAAAATGGCGCGATGGTCACAGAACGTTGGTGCGTGATGTGGTCGCGGAAGAAGTTCCCATTGCGCTTGAGTACAACGGGATCTCGCATGCGGTGATGATGGCTTCGCCAGCCAAACTAGAAGATTTTGCGTTGGGTTTTTCATTAAGCGAAGGAATTTTAGCTGACCCTAGCGAGCTGTTTGAATGCGAGATTGTCAATGCGACGGACGGTATTCAAGTCCAGATGCAAATCGCCTCACAACGGTTCATGGCATTAAAAGAAAAGCGTCGCAACCTGACTGGCCGTACGGGTTGTGGACTGTGCGGTGCAGAAACGCTGGCACACGCTATACGTAAGCCGCCGCCAGTGAGTTCCAGCGCTAGCTTTGCCATATTGACTTTGTATGCCGCTGTTGATGGCATGCAAAAGCAGCAACACTTACAACAATTGACGGGCGCAACCCATGCGGCGGCATGGGTGCAAAAAAATGGTAAGTTGTTGTTTGTGCGCGAGGATGTTGGTCGCCATAATGCGCTGGATAAACTGATTGGTGCATTGGCGGCCGATAGGCAAGATCTTTCTAGCGGTGCAGTTCTTATTACCAGTCGTGCCAGCTATGAAATGGTACAAAAGGCTGCGACGATGGGAATCGGTCTGATCGTGGCAATTTCGGCACCGACGGCATTAGCCATTCGATTGGCGCAGCAAGCCAATGTCACCCTGCTAGGTTTTATGCGTCAGCATTCGCATGTCGTTTATGCGCATGGGCATCACTTGTTGATGGAATAAATGGTGATCTTTTTTGTCTTTCGCGATTTTGCGTAAGTCCTAGTAATATATAAATGGATGAAAGTAATGAACGTAGAAAACCTGATCAAAATGGCTAATCAAATTGGTTCTTTTTTTGAAACCATGCCTGATCGTCCGCAAGCGATGACCGATTTTTCTATGCACATCAAGCGCTTTTGGGCGCCACCGATGCGCAATGAGTTACTAAAATATGTGGAGAGGGAAGAGGAAAATGAATTAAAAGGCATCGTCCGCGATAGCATTCGCGCGCATGCAGACACGATTCGGTAAATTATTTGTAAAAAGTGCCAACGGTAGAACGGCCACCGTCTTCTTATCTGGAATTGGTGGTCGTTTGACATTTGCAGGCTAAAATTACTGGATAATATATATTTACTATCTTCGCTTAATTGCATGCGCCTTTGGAATAATGTCAATTCGTTCAACGCTTGTTTCATTTTTATAATCTGGATTGAATGGAATTTCAATTCATCAGCCCTAGAAAAAATGCTCTTTTGTATCTTATCAAGATACTTACCGGTTCATTAATAACCTGGTACGGTTTACGTGCCTTTGGTATCGCCGAACCGTATTAGGCAATTATCTCTTTGATCATCGTGACCGAGCCAGATATTACTTTAGCCAAGGCGAATTTTAAAGTACGCGTGATCAATATCGTTAACGGTTCCATATTTGCCTGCCTGACGTTGGTGTTAACAGGGCCGGGTTTCTTTCCTATGCTCATTGCGCTGGCGGTATCCCATTAGTAGCGATGTGTTGCATAATTATCTGACCAGCTGGCGTCTGGGCTTCGCTACGGTGGTGATTTTGATGTCTACCGTGGTCGAAGGGATAGGTTTAAATCAGGAGCTTCATCTGGCTATACTGCGCGGGTGGGGGAGGCGCTAGCGGGTAGCAGCGTAGCATTTGCAGGTATTGCCTACGGCTACCTGATCAAGTATCTGCCAGCAAGCGAAAGTACCGAGTTGGACTAGTCAGCGTAGCTAAAACAGCTCTTGAATGGCAGATTTATGTTCCATCGTTGAAAATTCATTGATTGAATCTATTGACGTAGATTCATGGGCGACCCTATAGTAACCACATGATTTCAGAATTACACCAATTATCCGAAAAAATTTGGCAACTTGCCGAATTAACCCAGACATTACGACATGAAAATGTCGATTTGCGCTTGAACGCAGCAATGTTAGTCAGCCAAAATGCCGATCTGACGCAGCGAATCACCGAGGTCTATCAGCGAGTTACCGCGCTGCTCGATAAAATTCCTACACTGACGCAAGACGATACTCAAGTTCAGGAGAATGCATGACCCAGTTAAGTGTTCATATCATGGGCCAGCCCTATATCTTATCCTGCAAAGAAGGTGAGGAGGTGGTACTACAACAGGCCGTGGCTTATCTGGATGGCAAGATGTGCACGATTCGCGATACCGGGAAAATTCGTGGAAATGATCGCATCGCGGTGATCGCTGCGCTGGGTATGGCCGCAGAAGCGTTGTCCGCAAAGGCCCCAGATGGCCCATTGTCGGATCTCACAATGGCTGAAGTAAAACAAAAAATCTCTGCAATGCATACTTTGCTGGATCAAGCATTGGGGCCGCAAGAAGTTTTTTTTTAAGGTGGTCTTACGCAAAATCGCTCCAGCGGCGTTGTACGCTCCTAGCCGTACTAAAAAAAGTACGGTCTTGGTAGTCCCACCTTGCTAGGACGATTTTGCGTAAGTCGTAAGGCTGGTGTAACGTTGCATTAAATTTCTTCCAAAGTATTTGACATGAAGTACGTTTCGAATAAAATTGGCGATTCTACTTTTTTCCCCATTTTCATAATTCCTTGAACCATTTTTACGCAGCGGTTACGGGATATCGTTTGATGGGAGTGATCGTCGCTAGTTCGATGAACCTGAAGTTGAACTAACTGTAACCAACTTGAACCTTCTTGGTTCAGGATGCCGGCAAAGCGGGATGGTGGGAAACAATTTAGAAGCGGTTGCATGTAAATGCAGCTGCTTTTTTATTAGGACTACGCATAAGAAGAAATCGGCAGTATTATTTTTGCCTTTTGCAAATATGCGTCCTGCACCGCTAAAGTCAAATTTTTTCTTTAAAAAGTCCGGACAATCAATTTGCTAAAATGATGACATTCGTCTTTTTCTAATTTCCTTGCAGATCTAAAAATGCAATATTGGTTAATGAAATCCGAGCCGGCAGATGTCAGTATTGAGGATGTGCTCACGATGCTAGATCAAACGATTCCATGGTGTGGGGTCAGAAATTATCAGGCTCGTAATTTTACGCGCGATCTGATGCAAGTTGGCGACGGTGTCTTGTTTTATCACTCCAGCTGCGCAGAGCCGGGTATTGCTGGCATTACAGAAATGGTCAGCACTTCCTATCCAGATGAGACCCAGTTCGATGCTAAAAGTCAATATTTTGATTCTAAAGTGAGCTGCAAGAACCCGCGTTGGATGCTGGTTGATGTACTGGTACTTAATAAAACCCGTTTGCTAAGTCTGGCGGCATTAAGAGTGCAGCCAGAGTTGGCCGACATGCAGATATTGCGCCGTGGAAATCAGCTCTCGATCACCCATGTCAATGCTGCCGAATGGCACTGTTTGCCCCCGCAATTGAGAATGCCATCCTAACCGCAGATGGGGTCATTACTCGCTAGCCTATCTGGTGGCGTAACGTGGCGTGCGATACGCTAGTACCAATAGCATAATCCCAAGCACGATCATTGGTATTGATAGCATCTGCCCAGCGGAAATTGTTACCCCTTCAAATGTCATGTTATAGTCCGGAATGCGGAAATACTCGGTGAAAAAACGGGCACAACCATACAACAAGCTAAACATGCCCGCCACTGCCATCCGTGGCCGGGGCTTGCAGGAAAATAGCCAGAGTATGATAAATAGCAAAATACCATCGACTAGCATTTGATAAATTGGGGAAGGATGGCGCGGCAGATTATCCACATTCGGCCAGATCATGGCCCAGGGCAGCGATGCGTCCGCGACCCGACCCGGTAACTCTGCATTGATAAAATTACCTAGCCTGCCAGCGGCATAACCGATTGGCACCATCGGCGCAATGAAATCCATGATATCCATTAGCTTGCGGCCGTTTTTGTGACCCCACCATGCCATCGCCAGTAATACGCCGAGAAAGCCACCATGGAACGACATGCC
>JACMQE010000171.1 GCA_014377145.1 Glaciimonas sp.
GCCGTGTTATGCATTGTTCGCCAGGGTGTCGGATTGATTGTCGATGTAATGAAGTTGCCGCTAATAGATTAGCTGGGATAAAAATTCAACACAATACAGGACGTTACAAAGCTAGCGTCAGAATTGTTAGCGCTATTTAAATAAAGCCTTTTATAAGCTAGGTCAACTTTGATACCATTCGCCCGCGCTCAATTAACATGGAGTCCAGTCACATTTTTTGTCGCCAATCTGATCGATCATGCGTGCTGCCAGCACTTTTACTGACTAGGCTCCCGGGATTCGCTGCTAGTGACACATCCAGCGTTGTAACGTTGAGGGCCAGTGGAACCCCGGATAACAACTTTTTGAGCTGAACCGACAGCGCTGTTATAAACAACGCGGCGCCCTTCACGCTGCGCGGTAATTTGTCCAGCATGGCCGTCAGCCTGGAAGCGTCTCAGATCACACTAAGAAACAGAATCGAGACCAACCCGGCACCGGAGCAGCTACGCGATTACTTGCAGACTGTCAGTGCTGAGCAAAACACCAGAATTATCACTCCGGGCAAAGAAATCACAATACGACAATCATCGACAATGCGTATCTCAAGGCGCTGGGGCTGCACTGTAACGGTCAGTTGGTGCAGGCAATTGGAATGCTGGAGAACATTTTGCAGCAGGACCCAAAGTATGGCGTCGCGCGTCAGACTCTAGCAAATTTTCTGCAAGAAAATAATTGTCACGATGCGGCGATCAGCAGATTAAAAGAGGGCCTGGCGTTAGATCCCACACATTCGGATATGGCGATGAATCTGGCGCGCCTTCAAGTAGCACGAAGCGATGTAACGTTGGCGCTGGCAACTTTTTAAACCTCGCTGCCCGCTGCCCTTGACCAGCCTGATTACCAAGCCTTTCTGGCGACCTTGCTGCAACATGAGAAACGCTATAAGGAAGCGGCTGACCAGTACGCCGTAGCACTTTTCAAAATACTAGAAAACGGTCTCTGGTGGATGCGTTACGGCATCTCTCTCCAATCAGATAGGTGTCCGGCCGAAGCCCAAGCTGTATTTAAACAAGCGATCGCGTCCACCACATTATCGCCCGGTTTGCTGGCATTTGCTGAACAAAAATTAAACACAATGCAGAGCTAACGTTCGTACTGTAAGCTCCTATGAATCATGACTTTTATAAGAAAAGTCACACTCAGATGCCACGCTTAATCGCACAAATAAAACAACGTTTGGTAACAATCTTTTATTGCCCGACTCATTTTACTAGCAGGTATTTTCCAGTTAGTACACCGCGTGCAATCGGGCTGTAAGGCACCACGCCGAGGCCATAATGCGCGCACGCGGGCAGAATTTCTCTCGGGCATGTGGTTTAATAAGTTGTAATACGGCTGGCATAATATCGGTTGTGGCCCCACGAATTTCTCGCATAAGCGAACCACTTCGGTAATCCGCCAACCGCGAAAATTGGATAAGCCAAAAGCACGAATCTTTCCATGCCGAATCCGATCGCCAAGACTGCGAACTGCTTCTTCCAAATTTTCGTCTTGATAGTCACGATGCAGATACAAAATATCGAGATAGTCGCTACCAAGCCGTTTGAGGCTGCTTTCCACTTCGCTGATCATCCAGTGACGCGAATAGTTCGACTGATTCGGTTGATCGCTCATAGGATTGTCCAGCTTAGTCGCAAGTATCCAATGATGTCGATCGGCAGCCAAAATTTTGCCGACCATTTGTTCTGATTCGCCCTTGCTGTAAACATCCGCGTTATCAATAAAATTAACGCCGTGTTCGCGGGTGGAAGCAACAATCCGTTCTGCTTCAGCGATGTCAGTTTGATCACCAAACATCATGGTCCCAAGACAGAGCGTGGAGACCTTCAGATTGCTATTACCAAGCCGTCGATATTGCACCATCTTTATCCTGTTTTTCCATGGAGAACACCGGTTAGCATGCCCTATGCCAAAACAGTATTATGTACAAAAAATCAAAGATGCACCGAGAACTGCTATTTCGAGATTGGGTAGGGGACTTACGCACAATCGTCCTAGCAACGCGTTTACCAAGCCTCATCGCACAGGACTTGCAACAGCAACCAACCCTGTAGCGGCATGCGTATCGCTACAGGGTTGCGAAGATTTTTTGGCGACCATTGAACGTTGAGCGACATTAAATAGGAAAATTTTATCATTCTCTACAGCAACCGACGATTAACGCTTGCACGGGATTGATATCGGTCTCTTTACCCATGTCGAACCAGTAAATGCCGCAGCCACCACCGGCGATTTTCTGGGCGGCCAAGCCAACCGTCTTTCTACCGCTCATCAAATCCGAGCAACGCACGTTCGTGCAAAAGTTACCCCCACTCCGGTCAGAGCAAGGATGAGAGATAAGACACGTCGCGCCCTGCCAACTGCACTAAGCGTTATTCCGTGCCGTGCTCCATTGCGGCTTTGGAGAGCAGTGCATTTATTTTCAATCCAAAAAGTCAACCCGCCCAAGAATTGTTGCCCAATTATGGGCCCAGATATGGCTCGCTCCAAGCCCAACCAACTCACTAAAATATGAGCGTTTCTTAAAATCTCTTTTGGAGCCACATATTTACCATTCTTTCGGTCAAGGTTCCGTCTGCGCTTGGTCGCCATTCGGTGTTATGTGGATGATTCAGCCATACTTTTTTCTCTACAAATCTGACAAATTCCGGCAGAAAATCAAATGAGAAAAGTTTCCTTTAACCGACAAGCTTGTAAAGAAAAATTAAATATGATGTATCAAAAAAATGCTTTTGCATATTACATTACACGCATTAGCGATGATTGGGTTATCGGCCAATTCTGCATTAGCAATGGAACAACCCGTACCGCTAGTTACCCCACTCTGGACCTTTGACACCAATGTTGCACAACCATATCTTTCGCCGCCGTCTACCGAAACAGATGTATTTGGCATACATACCACTGGCGTTGCGTTGGACAGTCATGGAAAAATTTACGCCGGGCTGTGGGGGAACATATTACCAACCGCCAATCCAAAGACCCAATTGTTTGGAAGCTTAATTGACCAAGTTTAGCAAATAAGCATCGGGGCTTTGTATGCTGCCAGCCTCAGTCGAGCGCGCTCAGCACCGTTCATCGATGGAGAAAACCATCGGATTTATGTCAGCACCGGTAACAAAACACTAATGGCTTTGCCGCTCGACAGCGCGGGTGCAACAGCGCTATGGGAAAGCCCTATGCTGAATGACGGTTGGCTGAGCATACCGACGTTGAACCAAGACCGTAAAACAATTTACCTACAGGCCTGTAAAACAATCCAGATCACAAATTAAGTACGTCGGTCTATTATGCATTTTCATCAACTGGACAATGACAATAGCGGATAGAGAGCGTTAAGGGCGGGAACTATTGTCATCCAGATAGAACCCTGTTTTCTCCCTTCATTTATGACATCGGTCACCCTTATTTTACAAATTATCTCCCGATAACTTTTAATAATAAAAATGCCCATGCGATTGAAACCATTCGGGATGGGGAGTGGATCGGCGCATTCGAAGAATATCTGGCGAGCGTACTGGCAATTGCCAATAATCATCTCTATTTCATTGCGACAAAAGGTAAAAGAACACCTGATGGTTTGCTCATCGCGGCACTTAAGTCCTCCCCTATCGGCATTTCAATCGGTAAAAAAACCACAACGCATTACATCTTTGAAAATTATATTGGTGCGAGAGACGTTAATGCGGAACAATCCCCGGTTATTGCGGACAACGTTGCCTATGTTGTCGATTCCTACCACGGCACAGTCCATGCGGTAGATTTAAGTAAGGACACGAAAAACGCGACTGCGGCAATATGGACTTTTCAACCACCTGAATTGGTAGCGCCGAGTGCCTCCATCTCGGCCAACGTCAGCGTGACAGTTAGCGCGGCGGGGACCGTGTACGCCACCGCTGGACGTTATTTGCATGCATTAAAATAACCAAGGCCAAGAACAATGGCGCTATCCATGGCAGCCATTTGAGCAATACTTCGCTGAATATCAGCGCAGGCATACGTTCAGCCACTTGGAGGGGGAACGGAGAAGTGTAGGCCTTTGCATGTAAGGATTCGAGCGATGTCTGCGGTCTACTTGCTTTCGCTGGCGACGGCAGCACAATTGCGGTTCCGTGGGGAAAACTAGGGGGAAATTCAACCAATTCGGGTCTGGCCAAAATAGGAAGCCCACCATTGAAACCAGAAGAAGTTTGGGTGCCTTTTTTCCTTAGAGACGGTAATTTTTGCGCAAAAAAGCTAACTATCTTGCCGCATTACCTATCGTTGCGGGGAGAAATTTCGGTGGCTGGAAAGCACTTAGGCCGGTAGATGTGCTAAAAACTTATATCACCGGACCAGGCACCAATTCTCAGGCAATTAGCTTAAATGGCTATGCCCGCATGATCAGGCCGAGTACTGGCCAACCAGGCAGTGTTGAGCAAAACGTATCTATTCAAAAACATCAGGAAGTGATTGTGTCATTTAAGGCATGAAAAAATTACCAACATTTCTGCCCAGCCAAATCAAATTTCAGCGGCATTCAATCACTTAAGGTAAAAATCGTCGATGCGGCGAACAAAATTGTGTATGAGAAAAAAATAAAATTTTGTGCACCAACCCTTCCACTAAGCTTAAATTTTATGGATCCATAATAGCAAGTTCAACGCTTCAAATTCAAGAATCTTTCTGAAAATAATCACTTCACATTACGCTTCACGTCTATCAGCCAACAAGGCAAAGCGTGGTGCCTGATTTTTCACCGGACATTTATATAGCTGGACAAGACCGCCTCTTAACATCGAATTTCTTCAAATGGCACCATATACACGACACCATTACGTATTTTTCAATAAAGGAAGAAAAAATATTTTTCGTTTCTTTATAACAATCATGCGATAACATTTACACCAAAAATTTTCCACCCTTCCATCTTTGATCCAGCAACAGGCGACTCTCCGCTGGAGATGGCGAGCATTACCGTCGTCGCCCCGATCGGATTATGCGCTGATGGAGTGTCTACGGCGTTATTTCTCCTTGGCCCAGAGCAGATGATGCAATTGGCGGCACAACGCGGCAATATGGACGTTTTGCTGATCGATAAGCAGAGTAAAATCTGGAAAACACTGACTTTGCGCGAATCTATCACATAGCGGGAACGCTGGCTGTAGGTCTAGTCTTTGTAGACAGGGAACTGGAAATATTAACCCGACATGAACCGTGTTACCAAACCCCTTGTCTACGTTTTTAAGGCACTATTGCGTACTGGCAATCAACTATTCAATACATTCCTTACATGACTTTTAAACAAACCCGTCTTCATCCCGTTCCTACTCTGCGTGCCGTTGTAGAAGAATACGAAAATTCTACATTCGGTACGCGTCATATTCATTTACGTACCGACGATCCAGAAATGATCTTTCTATTGGCATTCCCGACTATTCCAGAGAGCAGTGATGGTCGCGCCCATATTTTGGAGCACCTGTCATTGTGTGGCTCTGCACGGTTCCCGATTCGCGATCCGTTTTTTTCGATGACGCGGCGCTCGCTGGGATGGATGAATGCTTTCACGTATCCAGACAAAACCGTCTATCCGTTTGCAACGACAGATAAAACAGACTTTTTCAATTTGCTCGATATCTATCTGGATGCAGCTTTTTTCCCGACACTAGACTATTACGACTTTCTTCAAGAAGGTTGGCGCCTGGCCTTTGATGATGGCAAACCGGATGGAAAGCTACGCTATCAAGGAATTGTGTTGAATGAAATGAAAGGGGCGTATTCA
>JACMQE010000172.1 GCA_014377145.1 Glaciimonas sp.
CTCGGAATTAATAGAGGGGAGTGAGCAGGGCCCGACGCGGCGATCCTACTTTTGGGTCAGCGCGATCAGATTATCGATTTCAATCTTGGCCACTTCGACGCCCGCGTCGCAGGCGCCCGCTTCGGTCGCGTACTGACCCTTGGTGCGGGTGCGCGGGGCGATATCCAGCTTCGATGGCGCAGCGCTCGCGTCCGCATGGGATATCCGGTACTCGTAATCCCAAAGATCATCATGATCGATTGCGGCAGACACAAGAATCTCGAACCCACGATAAGCAACGCTTGATTTTTCCATTACTACCTCCGGTGATGTGTGACGGTCGCTTGATGATAGCGCGAATGCGGCAAAGCCCCATCGAGTCGGACAGCGCGTGTTGACGCTCGCCTGAAACTACCCCCCCCTTTGTCGCCAAGTCTAAATTTGAGCACCTTGCATCGACCGGTTTCCCGTTTGGCAGTCTATGGGGGTTGGCGGTGCTGCCAGACGGCACGCGCGACATCGCGGCATCTGGGCCGAGAATACCGGAGGCGCCATGTTCTGGATGAAGGTCTTCAATTACCTGAAGATGCGCAGGGCGAACGGACATCCTGATGGCCGTCACCGATGGCTTGAAGGACATGGCCGAGGCGCTCCGTGTGGCCTATCCCGCGACCTCGCCGCAGACCTGCATCGCGCAATTAAGCCGTCATTGTTGTCTTTCGTAATGGATGTATAGTAGGCAACTTGTCGGGTTTCAGTGCGTGGCATAAAACATTCAGCCACTTTTTCAAAGCTACTATGATCAGCACAACCAATCTGCCACCATCTCCCTACCAAAATCAGACCTGGTCGGAGCAACGTCTTTTGATGGCGATCTGTTATGCCGAAGTGCAGTTGCAGCAAAATTGACCAACTATTTGGAAAGACTGAAAAATGGTGCGGTGATATCGATCGATGCGCCATAGGGTGGCGGGAAAGCGTGGTTTGGTCAGAACTGGGCAGCTGATCTTTATGGGTCCGGACACAAGATCATCTATATCGATGGGTTCCAACACGACAATGTCGATGATCCATTGACGCTCATTGCCGCAGAGCTATCGGCGCTCACAGCGAAATGTTAGCGAAGATTGATATTCTAATGTCCAAAGCCAGAACCATACAAAGCGGTGATTTCTATTGCCTCGATTTGGCATTTTCTTCCTGAGAAAATAGGCAAATAATTTAGCTTTTAAGCCGAATAATTTCCACATCCGGGCAATTTCTCCCAAGAGGATACTTATGTTAAAACATGCAATAATGCCAAATGGAATGCGAGTAGCTGAAATTAACAATCATGAGACTGTTTTTTTGTACGACGAAATATTTATTCAAGAGGTTTATTCATCCTATGGGCTTAAATTAAATTCCGGTAGTTGCGTACTAGATATTGGCGCTAATATTGGGATGTTTAGTCTTTATGCGGCTCAAAAATTTGAAAAAGTCCGCATTTTATGTTTCGAACCAGCGCCACATTGCCTCGATCGACTTCGAATCAATTTAGAGTCACTGGGCGACTCTGTAAAGATTTTTCCAACGGCATTAGGTGACACAGTAGGTGAAGTTGAATTTTCCTATTACCCAGGATATTCCATACTTAGTGGAATGTTCGCGGACGAAGAACAAGATCTCGCAGTATTGCGGGCAGGTGCCCAAACACAATATATAAAAAAATATGCAGTAGCACCGAGTGGGCGTGAACTTGAAATCTTAGTTGGATCCAAACTTAATGGTCGTCAAAAATTTCTATGCCCCATCACCACGCTGTCGCATATTATTGCGAGTGAATGTATCGAACACATCGATTTAGCCAAGATCGATGTCGAACGAGCTGAAAATGCAATTCTACAAGGCATTCTTGAAGAGGACTGGCCGAAAATCGATCAACTTGTGATCGAAGTTCATGATCAGGGAAAACGTGAGCATGAAGTGATGGCTTCAATGTTGAAGGATCGGGGTTATTTAACCGATATTTTCGTGGAGCCAACTATGGAAAATTCAAGCATTTATGTTGTGGTTGCACGAAGATGACCCCGGTATTCCGCCCGGTTTTAGCGATCAACTTAAGCAGAAACTATGCAACCAAGGCAGCCGCTGTTTCGGTGTAACACCACCGAATGCCATGTCCGGGCGTTCCTGATTGTAATTCCATATCCATTGCGTCGCGAAGTCTTGTACTTCGTCGACTGTGTCGAACAGATATTGCGCCAGCCATTCGTAGGGCACCATGCGATTTGCATGAAATCCATTGACCACACCTGATTGATCGGCGCCCGCACCGCTAACGTGGCTGGCTTCTCCCGCACCGTGCGCGTCTTCGGCTTAGTCCGCAGATTCGATTCCAGCCCTCTGTAAAATCGGCAAATGCGCTTGTGGTGCCATTTGAAGCCCTTCACATTACGCAGGTACAGGTAGCACAGTCCAAAGCCCGTGTTCCGATTATCATCAGTCAGCCGAACCAGCCAGCTGGCGATCTCCTCGTTCTCCGCCTGCCACTTCGCTTCGCACCGATAGCAAGTTTCCCTGATGCTAGACGCCATGCAGGCCGGACTGATAGCCACACCATGCTGCGCCAGTGCCGCCTTGGCCATCTCCCTTCGCTGAGATGGCGTGCTACTTTTTTTGCCAGGGCCTCTTCAACGATTAAGGCCGCTTCTGCGCCTCCACGTACATCTTCTTGAGCCGCCAGTTCTCGCCTTTGGGTTCCTTCATCTTGGTCATCAGCGATACATCCATCCCGACAAACTTGGCCCGCCATTTGTAGAACGGCGCTGCGCCAATACCATGCTCGCGGCACAAATCCCGCACCGGTGTCCCTGCCTCGGCTTGCTTCAACACTGCCATCGTCCGGCTGTCAGTAAATCGTATTCGACTCACTGCGGAAGCTTCTCTAATTCATTTCAAAAATTTTACCTCTGGAGACCCATTTTTTGTGTGGAGGGGGGAATTACCGGGCGAGGTCACGCTCCTGCACTCTGCGTGTCGTCCAGTGAGCACTAGGTGTTGCGTCGAAGAACTAATTCGTAGTAACCTCTATCGTAGCAAATACTCATCACCGCTTATATCAGCTTTACTTTGCCGTCCTATTTCGATGAATCCTGAGTTAACTTAGTTACGTTTTTAGTGATTTCAGAGAGTACATGAAACCTGGGACATAGATTTCGACGATGCCCGCTCAGCAAACACCTCTTTTAGAGGAAGTTGATCTATGAAAAATCACAACACATCCAAATGGCTTTGTAAAAGTTTTTTAACAGTTGCTATTGGCATTACTAATGCATACGGCGCAGACACATTGGGTATCGTTGGCAAGAACGAGTGGCTTTTCGTACGCTCAGAGATATTAGGTCCTGCTGATTTACAGCCTACTGTTCAATCCATGGATCTAATCGGGCGTATCAATAAATCGCTTGTTACAAACGGCATTGCCATGGCGGTTACTACAGTGCCAATGAAAATGCGACTCTATGCACAGCATCTTCCCGATAATATAATATTCAACGATTTTATGTCGGGAAATTATGAGAACATGAGCAAGTCGTTACTGGCGGCAGGCGTAACGTTCATTGATCTCAACACGCCATTTATGAGCAGCCCCATACGTAACTCCGATACTCCTTTGTTTTATAGACTAGACGGACATTGGAGCTATCCGGGCGCGATGCTTGCAGCTGAAACTATCAAAACAGCCATTGACGCCAACCCAACGCTGAAAAAAGCGCTCAATGCAACGCCTGAGGTTGCTTACAAAATGACTGTCAATAAGCGTAGTTTGCCATCCAAAGCGCGAGAACTGATCGCACTAATACCGCCGAATTCACCAATCTATGCTCCTGAGAGATATACGCCGTTTAACGTGGCGCGTGCCCAACCACTAAGCAAAAGTGATTCGTCGCAGAGTGGAATCACAATGGTAGGAAGCAGTTCCGCACAGGAGTGGACCGGGTTCTTAGACATGCTTCGTCATCAGTTGCAACGTGACATATTGAATGTATCTGTGGCTGCCGATAAAGGGGCTTGGTACGCCATGGAAAGCTACGTCCGCAGCGATGCTTTCCAAAATAATCCGCCTAAATTGCTGTTTTGGGAGAGGGCTGAGTACACCATGCGTGCACCACCGAATAACCAGAATCAAGACGCACGTTTCAGAAGTGATAATACGGAATGGTTATTGCGCACCTCAGCGTGGGTGCAGGCCGATTGTAAGCCATCCAAAATAAATGCGAGAGTGATGCCAACCGGACTGGCCGCAAACGCCGCCAACTTGCAGGGCAAGGATGTAGTTACCGGACCAACCAATGACAACGACTTCATTGAGATTAGTTTCGATAAGCCGATAGACAAACTCGACTACTTATCGGTACGCACCGCTACTGGCGGATCCAACAGTCTGGTTTTGGAAGCGTCGGGTTCAGGCGCGCCAACTCGTCGGTTTACAATGGAGGTCGCTGGCGACGGTGCACTGCACAATCTAAAAACACCGCTTCCTTCAAAAGAAACCGGATACTTCACTGTGCGTATTTTTCCCGGGAAAAGCACAGCTTTCGTCTTTAAGGGCCTGCAAGTTTGCAGACAACCCGAGGACCTTCTCAGGTAAACAAAAATATGTCCATTCCTACACAACCGATAATTGAAAAGTTAACCCCAATTTTTCGGAACGTATTTGATGATGACGGATTAGTTATCGAAGAAAGTACAACGGCATCAGACGTCGAAGGGTGGGATAGCCTGGCTCATATTCGGCTGATGGTAACTATCGAAAAAGCTTTCGGTATTCGTTTTACAGCTTCTGAAATCGCAGATCTAGAAAATGTAGGTGGCATGGTAGAGTTAATAATAAAAAAACAGGTTCGATAATCTAATTCAACATGACTGTACTAAAATATGGGAAATCCCATCTGTGAAGATCTATCGTGGTTACCTCAACCAGGGAAAGATTTTTCAGAGCGCCTAGCGAGTGCCGAAACTGGAAGTGAATTAAGAGAGTTAGCCAAGCTTTCTTTGGATGAAAATCTTTTACGAAAACTCGCGAAAAAACATTCTAGAATGCAGTCTGACGGTGTCTGTCTTGCACCGCTTTCACAAGTGAGAATTGGTCTCCTTAGCAATAATAATACTAAATTGTTCGCGCCCGCTCTTATTGGCACTGCCCTGCGGTTTGGGATCTCGTTAACCGTCGTGGAAGCGGGATATAACCAAGTTGCACAAGAAGCGTTTTCCGGAGAATCCTCTTTCATTGGACCCACTCTTTCTGCAATATTGGTGGCGTTAGATCATCGAGGGCTGCCACTCTTACCAACGCCTGGGGATCGCATTGCAGCGGATAAAACACTTCACGAATGCCTTGTTTATATTAAATCCCTGATTGAATCCTTGCGGACCAAAACGGGGGCACAAGTAATCCTTCAAAATATCGTTGCTCCTGCAGAGGTACTTTTCGGTAGCTACGAAGGGCGTTTGCCGGGCACGCTCCAGTGGCTCATCACACGCCTCAATATTGAAATCGATAGTCTTGTTTCAGACAATATCCTCATTCTCGATGTTGCAGGCTTGGCTGCAAATGTTGGACTGGCTAGTTGGCATGATCCAACTTTGTGGAATATCGGAAAAATACCATTCGCGCAACAATATCTCCCTATATATTGCGACTACGTCAGCAGAATTTTAGCGGCTCGAATTGGTAAAAGTCGTCGTTGTCTGGTTTTAGATTTAGATAATACCCTGTGGGGCGGCGTGATTGGTGATGACGGTATTGAGGGCATCCTTATCGGAAATGGCGACCCGACTGGGGAAGCATATTTAGCTGTGCAACGCATGGCACTTGACCTTTGTGAGCGCGGGATTGTGCTTGCCGTTTCATCTAAAAATGAAGATGCCGAGGCAAGACGGCCATTTCGAGAACATCCTGATATGTTGATCAGGGAAAATCATATCGCAGTATTTCAAGCGAATTGGGGTGATAAAGCTTCAAATATTAGAGCAATCGCTGAGACACTTTCACTCGGTCTTGAGAGCATTGTATTCTTAGACGATAATCCTGCCGAGCGTATGCAAGTCCGCAAGGAATTGCCAGAGGTTGCTGTTCCTGAGCTGCCTGATGATCCTGCACTATTTGCCAGAACGTTGATCGCTGCCGGATATTTCGAAGCGATCGCCTTTTCTGAAGAAGATCGACAGCGGGCTTCTTTCTATCAAGGCAATGCCGAACGATCTAAAATATTTAACCATTCTTCCGACATTAGAGCTTATCTCATGTCGTTGGAAATGGATATATCATTTGCGGACTTCGACGCCACTAGTAGGGGCAGAATAACCCAGTTAATCAATAAATCCAATCAATTTAATCTTACCACTCCACGTTATAGCGAAACGGATGTCAAAAGTTTTGAAGAGTCATCTGCGCACTTCACTCGGCAAATCCGTCTAAAAGATGTGCTTGGCGATAATGGCATGATATGCGTCGTCATTTGCAAAAAGCATCCGACATTCTGGAAAATTGATACGTGGCTGATGAGTTGTCGAGTATTAGGTCGCCGTGTCGAAGACGCCACACTACTTGAGATAGCTAAACATGCCAAAGAGTCGGGAGTATCAAAGTTAATTGGGATTTATCGACCCACTCCTAGAAATATTCTAGTTAAGGATCACTATCTTAAGCTCGGCTTTATTAAATCCTCTGGTGACTGCGATGTCGATACGTGGGAACTGGATTTGTCTCACTACCACCCGCCAGAATTACCGATGAACTTCACTTGATTTGGTAAGTTAGCTCTTTTATTTTGATGATATCAAAGTGCTGTTGTAACCAGACTTCTGCAGTTCTTTGTTAGGATTTGAATATGCTTTTTAACTCAACATTATTTATTTTTATTTTTATGCCGGTCGTATTCGCCGGATTTTTTTTGATAGCTAAAAAAAGCCATCAGGGTGCAATCATCTGGCTGACAGTTGCGTCGATGTTTTTTTATGCTTACTGGAGCATTATAGCGCTGCCAGTTTTACTAATTTCCATCGTTATCAATTATTGGTTTGGAACATTTCTTTCGAACTCAGATTTGAAATACCGAAAACAGTTATTGTTCTTTATAGTAACGGTTAATATATTAGCTCTCGGGTACTACAAGTATGTAAATTTTTTCATCGACAATATTAATGACGTTCGGGAGCACTGGGATCTGGATCCGTTCGGTTCGATCAACATCGTACTGCCTATTGCAATGTCGTTTTTCACTTTTACCCAAATTGCCTTTTTAATTGATAGTTATCAAAATAAAGTGAAAGAGCGCAACTTTATTCAGTACGCGCTTTTCGTATCTTTTTTCCCCCATCTTCTGGCAGGACCATTAATACACCATAAACCAATGATGGCCCAGTTCTCCTTGCCAGAAAACTTCACGATTCAAAAAGAAAAAATCGCTGTAGGGCTTATTATTTTTGCGATAGGTCTAGCTAAAAAAGTACTGATTGCTGATACTTTAAATAATTATTTGTTGGGATTTTATGGCTCATTGGCCCAAGGGTCAAACCCTAATTTTCTTTCCTCCTGGGTAGCATCACTGACTTACACTTTCCAGATCTATTTTGACTTTTCTGGTTACTCCGATATGGCAGTGGGGATCTCTCTACTTTTTGGTATTTGGTTGCCATTCAACTTTAATTCGCCGTACAAGGCTACTAGCATCATTGATTTTTGGCAGCGTTGGCACATCTCTCTTACCAGATACATTGGTGATTACCTTTACACTCCAATAACTCTGAAATTCATGCGTCTTGGTCAAAATATGCCACCCGTATTTGAATTCATTTTTTCGCTAATTATACCAACGGTCTCGATATTTCTAATTTTAGGGTTTTGGCATGGCTCTAACTGGACGTTCGTGGTGTTTGGGGGCATGCACGGAATATACTTAGTGGTCAATCATTCATGGAGAAAGATTTTTCCTCTCCCAAGTAAAAAAAACAAAAACTCGCAGAGTTATGGATTTGTAAAAATTGGCCTGGCGTGGGCGATGACATTTCTCGCGATCAACTTTGCAAACGTAATGTTTCGTTGCGATAGCATTTCTACCGCAATGATCGTTTATAAAGGTATGTTAGGGCTTAATGGGTATTCACTCGGTTACATGGCGGATCTCCACACATGGGTCTTGGAATTAAAAATTGTACTTCTAACTACTGCAGCTGCTTTCATGATTATTTTCTTCTTCCCTAACACGATCAGCATAACTGGATTATTAGCTAAACGGTTTTCATCGAATAAAACACTTGTTTATTCTTCTATTGTGACCGTGGTTTGCGTTATATATGCTTTGTTACAGGTAAATTTCTATGAGAGTCCCTTTCTCTACTTCCGATTTTGAGCCGTAATAACAATTTTTTCTTTGCCGAAGGTTAACTATATTCTTGCGGGGTACCAAATAACAGCTTGAATAATATATTTGCGTCGGGCCGACGGCGGAACCAGGCCGTCGTCAAAGCGTCCATCACAATATCAGTCGTCATGCGCGACTCGAGCGACCAACCGATCGCCTCCCGATCGAACAGATCCAGAACGATCGCCAGATACAGCCAGCCTTCGTGAGTCCACAGGTAAGTGATGTTGGATATCCAGACCTGATTGGGTGCGGCTGGCGTGAAATTTCGATCAAGCGAATTCGCCCTCACCGGCAAGACCATGCGTCGAGTCGGTCGTGACCCTGTAGCGCCGCTTATGACGGGCGCTGATGCCGTTCTCTCGCATCAGGCGCACGAGCCAGTCTTTCCCAAGGAACGTTAATTTTACGTCACCGGTGGCAGACTAAATTCCGGGGCTAGCTCCAACCCCGGTGCAAACCCCGAACCCCAGACGACAAAAAGCCCACAACAATGTGCGGGCTAAGTTTTTGATTTTTTTGGGGTGATCGACGGGGCTCGAACCCGCGACAACAGGAATCACAATCCTGGACTCTACCAACTGAGCTACGACCACCATTGCTGTGCTTCTCAACATACTGTGACAGCGATGCCGCAGTACGGGGCGAATTATACAAAATTCCCGCTCGAGTAGCAAACGGATTGCAGAAAGACTTGCGCGGGCCGCGCTGCCGACCGTTTGTAGTATTTGCAAACGGCAGTAAAAAAATCTGCGCGCAGCCTGCGCTTGAGCGCTGTCCACAGCGATGCGCGAATGGCACGTGTCTTGCAGGGAGGACTTCGATCAGCGTGCGCAATCCTCACGTTGGCGCGGCTGCGTCACGCCGGCATGCGCGCCAAAAAATTACTCAGCTGGCGGACTCGCGCTGCAGGGCGGCCCGCTCTTCCATTGATGTTCAAAGCCAAGGAGTCAAGTATGAGCGCAACTTTTCCACCGGGGACGTCCGAGAATGGTCCTGACACCAGCGGGCGCGCAGCCATGTCTGGCAAAAGTTACAGCGAATCGATGAGCGCGAGCCGGCATCAGAACGCCGAAAGCCTGCGCGCAGATCTGAACAGCCTGAAAAGCGATCTCGATACGCTGATCTCGCGCGCCGCGAGTCTGTCGGAACGCGAATTGAGCGAAGCCTATGCGCGCATGATGACCAAGTTCGGCTCGATCCGCTATGCCGCCAAGGGCGTGGCCGCGGAAGCGACGCGCCAGCTCAATCAAGGCGTCGACAAGACCAGCGACTACGTGAAGTCGAAGC
>JACMQE010000173.1 GCA_014377145.1 Glaciimonas sp.
AACTCCCAATTTCCTACCGCTGCCATTGACTAAATTCAAAACGCTAATTTGAATCGGATAATTCCTGGCACCAATGCCAGCCACCACACCAAGCGGCTCACGACGAGTATAGACAAATGCAGTTTCACGCAAAGGGATTGGCTGGCCTTCGATTGAAGGCACCAGACCAGTACGTCAGCGCCGGTGACGATATCGACATAACGGGTTTCAGATGGCGCTTTATCATTATTCAGCGTTTCGATAGCGGCCAGTTCATCTTTACGTTCACGCAAAATTTCCGCAGGACGACGTAAAATACGGGAGCGTTGCATGGCGGTCATCTCAGTCCATACACGCTGCCTTTTTTTGCACTATCCAAGGCTAAATCAACGTCGGCCTTAGATGCACGCTAGACTTGCGCCAACACTTCACCATTGGCAGGATTGATACTATCGAACGTTGCACCGCCGGTTGCATCAACATGAAGGCCGCCGATGTAAAGCTCCTGAACTCGAAAAACTGTCATGTGAAGCTCCTGAAATTGGTTATTTGAAAACGCCATATAAATTACTTTTTAGCCAACTGCTGGTCAAGGTAATCATACGCAATATGACGGGCAGCGGCGACATCAAGTTTTGTGTCTGACAGCGATCCGCGCAATCACAATCCATCCATTATCGTGGCTAAACCGCTGCGCATTGACGCGCATCTATTAATGGTAATTCGCCTCTGAACTGACCGTATAGATTGGAATAAAGACGTTGATTATTGACCTATTACAAGCGTTGCAACGGGGGTTGATGCATGCTCGCTAATCAAAAAGAAAACTAGATTTTCATGATTGGGCTACTCGTTTGATTGTCGTTAAAATTTATATCGAAGAGCGCCATTAATTGCACGCGTGCTGCGTCCTGATCACCGGGCAAAACCTGCCCTTGATATTAGTATTGAGCTATTTTCGGAAGAAAAAATATAACTCGGCGCTAAATTACTGGATTTAATCTTCTTAAGAATCATATGCTAATTATTAATAATGCATTACTTCCAGCTAATCCCACCATAACAACAGCCCTCACGCCGACACACACCATCAGGTCTACTACAAACCCTTAGCTGCGCACAAAATACGACGGCGCTAAAAGAACAAATCACAGCATCAGCGTACCCAAACTTATCCCTTGCGTCACGAGCAGGAATCATGGATGTTATATTAACACCGGGGTTAAATCCATCATACAACATAAACCTTTATCCTCTGTCCAACTATCTGAAACAGGTTCAGATGCCTCATCCCTACAAGGTCGCCTGATTGATATAGTTCTCGGGCAACACAAATTGGCTGAAACCCTGCAGAAGCATATGCCAAAAGTCGCATTTTTTTGACACACCTTTTCATACGACGCTTACTTGTATGTCAGGCGAAAATATTGATACGTCGAAAATAGGAGACGTAGAATTTAAAAATAAAGTATCGCTTGGTCAGTTTGCAGAATTGTGCAAGGCGGTAGGTCAAAAAGGCGTATTGATAGAATTAAGATGTGATGCACATCAATTTCCGTAAGCATTATTGGCTTATCTCTATTTAGCTTTCGCTAAAGCACCAGATTTAATTTTACAATTAATGCTGATCGGGGGATCAACAAACACATCCGGTGAGGTTTTTCTCGTTAAAGCCTGAAGGAATGCACAACAGGAAATAAGGTATCAAATATTTAACTGCGGTGAAAAGACGTTCAGACCGATATTGATATACGAGGTTTGCTTAGAACATACATTTATATACGAAACTGGTAAGCGTTACCCCTGTACAGACTCTGCGCCTTCACAGCTATATCCTGAGAGAGCGCCAGCACTTAGTGTTACAAAAGCAGTACCAAAATTACCTGAAACTTCATCCCGCGAAGAATTACCTCAATTACCTTCCATCACCAGGGAAGTTATTCCGGGAAATGAAAATGTTCCGCATTTTCGCGGCGATGTCCGCTATCACAATAAAATCAACATACAGCAACCAAGTTCAGTGATGGTTTGCGGATGATAGCAAAACTTAAAAATGGCTCAGAAAAAAATTTATGTCAAAGATTAAATGTTTCCAAATTCGAAAGCAACTTTACCTTTAAAAATATCGATCATTTTTATAAAACGTTGGGTCATGAGGGTGAAATGCTTGAATTTACAGCACATCTGTCGCAAATATTCGATGTAATTAAACTCTATCTTAAGTCCAAGTTAGAAAAAGATCCAAGCAAAGAATCAGCATTGCCAATGGGATTTGCAACACAAGGAGAGAACACCGGAGACGTTTGGATACTTAAGGCATCACTTTCCACATTAGGAAACGTCGACGCCAAAGTATTTTATTTCAAATAAATGACTGTTCAATCTTATTCAGAAAGCATTCGTCTAGGTTTCCGGTGTCAAGTTCAGTATGGTTCTGTAAAACCGGTGAGTGACGCAATTTTATCAATAAGAAAAGCCGACCTTTCTTCCCTGACATACATCGCTTACGAGGGTGTTCTTCCCTTGCTTGCGGGACTGAAAAGAGTACCCGTGACTTATTTGTGCAAACGACCAAATATGCCCGCATTACATTAACTACATCAATGAACCAAGACGACATCCAAAAATTATGTAGTACACAAAGCTATTGGCGGTATGGTCATCCAGTTTAGTAATATAGAATTGTTAAACGCATATTTTGAAGATGCAATATTCAAAAAATCTGATATTGCATTCAGATTAATGCTTGGCTATGTTCCATGAGGAAGTAATACTGGTGAAGTTGTCATGATTCTGGCATCAAGAATGCTGCCAGAAAACGAATATCAGGACGGCATAGTTACCTTTAAGCTTTTACGTTATACAGAAAATGGTGAGTCGACTCATTTCGAATTCGCCGATTTGCCCAGATATAATTTATAATGGGTCATTGAAACAAAAAAATGATACGAATTTATTCTTAAGAAACCCCACTTACGCTATTCACTTTCATCCCAGAATATTTTTTAACGCAATGAGAACAATAATCCACTACCTCGTCGGACCTGAATAAGGCAGTTTTTCAAAAAAGCGATTAAGCCCTCAGGTCGGATACCAGAAATAGTCGCCAGAAGATACCTAGAATATGGGCGTGGGCATAAGGTCCCGCCTTTAACACCAACCACGGTGCTTCGTGGTTGGTGTTTTAGCGCAACGTCAAGCCACATTCCTGCGTGGCCTTCACCATGTGCTTTCGCGACCGTTCCAGCAATCGTGAATCGGTGGGGATGGGCAGCCGCTTTTGCCATCACGGTGGTTTCAAGATGACGAGCTTGACGCTGGCGGCTTTATCACGGATGCCCGCTTGGCCGATGCGATGGTCTGCGCCAGCAATTCCTCCATCCCGACTTCGCCCAGGCGCCTGGGCCAGCGCGTCAGGTTCGACGGATCAATTGGCGGGCCTTTTCTGCAAATACGTCTCGCCTGTAAATATCTGCTAATACGGATTCTCTACCCTCGACCCAATTCCAGACCACCTCTTCATCTGATAAGTCATAGGCATGTTGCAAATACAGCAGACAGGGATAAAACGTGGGCGCACGGCGGCGGGCCGACCGCACTTCGACTGGAAGGGCGCAGAGGCCACACGATCAATCACTTCCCAATAGATCAACGCCACTAACTTGTCAACACTGCCTAATGTACAACGCGCATATTCAGTGCTGAGTAAGGCTCCACTACGCTGATACAAGAGCATAGAAGAGACGTGTAAATATTCTTGGTGCACGCAAATTATGCCGCTCTAATACTCTATAATACATACTGTCCATCAAGGCAGTACAAAACGTGTTTTCAGGTAGCGTATTCATTGATAAACTGGCACAGAAAATTCGGAATCTTTCTAAACTTCCTTTAAGAAGCTATTCGAAATCTTATCGCATTTTATTTATACATCCATAGAATAGGTGGATAGATGAGAAAAAACGATACATAAGTGAAGAGCAATTTCAGAAGAAATTACTATTGCCAGAAAGCACGAGGAAGAACACAAAACCTCAGCAAGTATTGTTGTACGCGGTGTTTTGCGCAATTTTGTATTTGCTCAAAAGCAGCCGGATATGGGGCATGTTGCCGCATAATTTTCCGGCAAAAAGTAAAGTGCATCACTACTTTAAGTTATGCCAAGAAAAACCGTCGAAAGAGGCGCCTGGCTTGCTGGAGCAGGCTGGGTTCAATGAAGGCCTGTGATAGACGACATTTTCCGCAGAATAGCAAAAATTGGCATCTACTTAAATGCAAAAAATTACCACCGCGTATATTTGAATATATCTTACGTTATCAATACTAGGCAAATGTCTTTCTCTGTCGTCCCCGTAATCTTCGATGTGCATGTGTGCAGCAAGAGCGTTATTAAAAGCCAACAAAGTTACGGAAAAAATAATTAAGTAGCTAAATTTACGCATATTAGTTTTCTTAAAAGAGCCTACGATCGAATCTTGTAGCATCACACACGGCATTTCAAAATTAGATTAAGTTCCTTTAAAAAGCTATACAAAAAAATGCTGCGCGACGCAAAAGAAGAGAGTAATCGAAAAATAAGGTGAGGATTATTGCCGATGTGGGTAAGGATATATCGGTTAAATTGCTACACTAATAAGAAAAAATGAGGTAAACCTATGGGCCGGATTCTGTTATGCAGAATTACTTCTTGCTCCTCTATCGAATACATTACCTGAATTTCAATCTTGAGGGAGCCGAAGAGCTGATCTCTGAATTAACAGCGTTGATGGCACTAGCCGAAAAGGCTTACGATGCCAATGCCCAAACGATCGCGTCTCTGGAGGTTGCGAGAAAAGTCTCGGTATAGATTAATACCCACAAAGAAAATTGAAAACAACCGCGTGGCTATGACAAGCATCTCTATAAAGAACTGCACTTGGCAGAAACTTTCTTTTGCATATTCAAGCAATGTAGAACCCTTACAACCAGATCTGACAAGTCATTACAAAATTTCCTTACCGCTACTCGCTGGGCTGCATCGATCGTTTAGCTGGCTTAAAAACAACGGCGCTAATGCACATGTAATTTTTTACAATGGTGTTAATTAGGGCAGGCTCTAAAATATTTCTATTTCAAAAATTGCTCCACCTAATTACTTATTTCCTACGCAGAAAATTTCTGACCTCAAGAAATGGCACATTAATAATAAAAAAGCATTTTTTATTATTTTTTTAAAACGCATATTCAATTTATTCAATCAAAGTCGCAATCACCGGTGCATGATCAGAAGGTTGCTCCCATTTGCGGGGCACTTTATCGATTACACAGGCAGTACATTTTGTCGTCAACGCTGGCGACAACAAAATATGATCGATACGCATGCCACGATTCAACCGAAATCCCATACGACGATAATCCCACCAGCTAAACAGTTTCTCTGCTTGCTCGAACAAGCGAAAGGCGTCGATTAGTTCCAGATGCTGTAGACGAACAAACGCAGCACGTTCTGGCGGTGAGACTAAATTTGCGCCAACCCATACAGCCGGATCGTAGACATCCCGATCTTCCGGCGCAATATTGTAATCACCCAGCAAGGCAAGTTGCGGATGCAGTTTGCGCTCGCTATCGAGGTAATCATGCAAAGCATCCAGCCACTTCAACTTGTATTGATATTTATCCGATTCCAGCGACTGACCATTTGGAATATATGCACAAATAATACGCATCCCCGCAATCGTCGCCGTCAGCAACCGTTGCTGCTCATCTTCAAATAGAGGGTTATTTTTTACGACATCGATAATCGGATGGCGTGCCAGAATGGCTACTCCGTTGTACGTTTTTTGGCCACTAAACACGACGTGGTAACCAGCCGCTTCTATTTCCACCTGAGGAAACTTGTCGTCGATCAATTTGGTTTCTTGAAGCGCCAACACATCTACCGGATTATCGGTTAACCATTGCAAGACCTGCGGCAATCGGATCTTCAGGGAGTTAATGTTCCACGTTGCAATCTTTAGCACAATTCTAAGCCTTTATTTGACACGGGTTTTAAGCATTTGATGGTAGATTTTCTACATTTAACCATCCACCTACCTACCCAATTGATAGGCAATATCGCTTCCTCATTCCAGAGGCGCCTATGCTACCGCATCCATTACTTCATCGGCAGATCAATGCGGCAAGCTTTGCACATATCGGCAAGCGCTAGTGCGAAGTCGATTTTCTGATTGACGAATCGACGGTATTTCCTAACATCCATGTCACTAGTGTGTATCGCTATAACATCTTAGAGAAAAGAATGAAACTGGCAGAAGGCGGTGGCATTTCAGCGCATGCATCGGCGCAAAAGTTTCGGGAAGCCCAATATTGGGCACTGAATATCTGGTCGGATGTGCTGAGCTAACTTTTCTATCGCCGCTGATACCCCTTGTAACCGTACTTATCCATGGACAAATAGCATCATGCATCCATTCTGGCTCTACGTTATGATCGACTACTTTCGGTTCTCCCAATTTTCACTTTAGTAAACTTAAACAACACCGCAACGTCGTAATACCTATCGGAGAATGATTGATGGTCTATGAAATGCGAACCAAATATTGCGCACCTGGACGTCTGTCCGCACTGAAGTTTTGGGAAAAGTATGGGATTCGGCAAGTCGGCTTTTGGAATACCTTGGTAGAATCCAGCAACCAGACCCTGACCTATGTGCTTGCCTGGGAAAAGTTAGCCGAACGCGAAGTAAAATGGAATGTATTTGCCAGCGATCCTGAATAGCTGGAAAAACGCGCAGCAATAGAAGCGCAAGCCATCATTTTAGAGAGAATCAATTTCTAACGCCAACGTCATATTCAGCAATGCGTTAACAAGTACCTGACATGATGAATGTCGCACCCGGGCTAATCAAACGTTGGCCCGTTGCATATTTTTTTAAAAAATTTATTCTTCGGGAATACACATCACCATTTAGTTAGTTAACTGACTAAATGGTGATGATACGATTTGCGGAGTGCCCAGAAAAAACGTTGTAAAATATGAGTCGAATAGTGACTGCCAACCCTGCGCAAAAATTGTCCAAATCGCTATGCGCCCTGGCATCGATAAGAGCAGCGACTTTATTGTGCATCGCAGCTAATATTCCGATAATTATTTTAATTTTCCTGACTGCAAAAGCACCATGACAGCATAATGGCTGTTAGGGATAAGCGTTAAACCAGCGCTCAACAACCGTTCAGCGCTTTTTTACCGTCGCGATAATATCGTTACTAATCCGGCGCGAGTTCATGATGGTAGTGTGAAGAGGTGGAACCGCACTCAAAGGAATATTGCCCAATTGGGTTTCAGCGACGCTTAGGATACCGTCATTGGGCGCATTGCCAAAGAGCGACCAGCGGACCAAGTGGGCCGCCGGTTCCGGCATAAATAGTATTAGGAACTGTCGGCAACAGCAGCGCCGCCATCCATTCGCGCTGGGTGAGAAGCTGCCTCATCTCTCCGATTATTAGTCGGTACGAACGCGATCGCGAAGGAGTCCGCGCTATTCGACTCCTCAGGCTGTTGCACTAGCGTCGGCAACACCCCCACAATGACAACACGCAACCAAGAGAGTGACCAATCAATAGGTAACCGTTGGCCCTTAGTCTTACGCGTGATAAATTGATGCAAAAGCGCCACGCAGGGGTCTCAACGTTCAAAAGCTGCCGAATAACTGAACATCACAGGACGCAAACCACCAGCCCATAACCGTGCTGCCAGAATCAGCATCGATAACGGCGTGCGCCCCATGCCATGGATCAGGATGGCGCGGATCGCCGGTTCAACATAGGCAACGCCTGCAACATCCGCAGCAGCATCAGCATCTTTGTTGCTTTCGTCCTCTACCTTATCCGCTTTGGTGTCCATATTCATGGTTATGTATTTTTTTTCTGCAATTGTTTTTCGAATGCAACATCCAGCTTGCTAATACGCTTGAGTATTTGCGGTCCATACGCATTAACGAACTTCACAAACGTATCCAGTTGCAACGGTTCGCTGACACGAATCGGCGGCGCCTCATTCACATTTTGTGCGAGGATAAATAATTCGTCCGCCGTTCGTACCATGGAATAACGCAGTTCTAGACTACGTGCATTGAGCCGCTCGATGGCGTAGGCTGCACGGGTTGATCTCATATGTTGCTCCTGACAGTTATTACTTACGTTTATATTACTTATAAAACTTAACTCATCGCAACCATTCCAAATGGTGCGGCAACTTTCAAAGCGCACGCGCTGGTCGGACACTGGGTCCTGAAAAGAAATCACTCTCGCCAATAACTTCAGCGGCGACGACCAATCATCCCCTTTACAAGAATTCACATCAGGATAAAAAATATCATTCACGATCGGCATGCCGAGTGCCGCCATATGCACACGTAGCTGATGCTTCTTGCCGATCAATGGCTGAAATCGATACAAACTATTTTCCGCACGATGTTCAACAAGCTCAATTCGTATCTCGGAATTAGCCTCGCAGTTTACTTCCTGCATCCGAAAAAAATGGTGTATCCCCCACCATCCGGCTGGAACGCACCAGCGGAAAATGTAAGGCCGGCATGGTGGTGCCAATGCCTCATATACACCTTATCCACCAGGCGTCGCTTAAGCAGCGATTGATAAGCGCCCCACGTGCCAATATCAAAAGAAAAAATCACTACGCCAGCAGTTTCGTGATCCAGTCGATGAATTGATGTCAGGTCTGTCAACCCGGACTTCTTTTTAAGCCGCACCAGCAACGTCTCATACAAAAATCGGCCTACCGGTATAAAAGGCAAGAAATGCGGTTTATCGACGACCAACAAGCGCGTATCCTGGTACAAAATAATTTCTTCAAACGGGATCGCGGTCTATGCTTCCAGCGCGTGATAATAATAAATACGGCAGCCGTGCCGGTATGCCGGCTCTGGTCTCAACCGGCATCCAGACATAAATGGGGGCGACACCATTAATAAAGGGCAATGGCGATGGTGGATAACCAGCGCTGCTAGCTATGCCGCCCGCAGGCAGCGATGACACGGCATTCATCACAGGATCAATTTTCAGTAACCCACATCCAGCCAGGTATGTGATTTTCTGCCGACTGCACGAAAAATCCGACCTGTTCAAATCCCATTTTTTATGCAACGCGACGCTACCAGGATTCGGCAAGGCAAGGCCACGCCACCAATCACTGTATGCACCTACAACAATATGTTTAATTCAGCCAGCAACGCGCGATACAGCATCGTGCCAAGTCTTTTGCCAGCAGCATTGTCGGAGAGATAAATAGAGGTCTCCGCCATATGCACATACGCCGCCCGCGTACGCCATTTGGCAGCATAGGCATAGCCGATAATCTACTCTTCTCCAGTAGACTGTTCAACGCACAGCAACCATGGAAACAACGCGATAACGTCAGTGATCCGCTGCGCCATTTCGAGCACCGTTACGACGTCAGTCTCAAAGCTGATCCCGGTGTTTAAGACATAAGGGTCATAGATCCGGCAGATAGCTGCGGCAACACTGACCGTGGCGGCACGAATGGTATAAGTCATCGTATTCAAAAGTGAAAAATTTCGCTGATACCAAATGTGCGCTGCACTTGGCAAGTTACGATATTAAGTTGTCATAATAATGATAGCGCGTATTGGTTGATGGTAGAAGCTATAAAAGCTTGTGCAGCGATCTAGGGTAGAAAAAGCATCTACTTTACGCCACAATCCCAAGCTGTACTCAGACCCGCAGACTTATTCCAGTACAAGTTACAATACCGTGTCTTACTTGGTAGGAAGCCATTTGTATTTGCATAAGATACGCTTGACCATCAATCATAATAGGGCACACACCGACTAATCCACGCGATATCCTGATACAAATTCTTTGCCAGCTGGTGCACAATCTTTTTAAGGGGTTCATCACTCATACGAGATACCATCGTTTATTTATCAATAGGAATTACGCAAAATTGCCCCAGCAGCGCTGTGCTTTCCTAGTCGTACTAGCATACAAAAAATGAACTTTTTTTGATATCTGGATGAAAATTTTTCACCTATTATCGTGCGATATTTTTTTGCACCAGATAAAAACACAATATAAGCATTTTTTTATTTTTGTTATCGAAGGAAAACGTTATAAATATTTTTCCTATTAATATTACCAATATAAGCACTTCTTCCAACCCACATTCTGTATCTACCCGTAATCCCCTCATTGACATAACCTACAGAAACGGATTAGGTGCAAATCTACGCATCTAATTTAAAGGGGGCCGCATGGTGATATTTATAAATAAATTTCATTCGGTAGATAGTCAGGATAAACCTGCTTTCAGGCAGGCTGCATTTACGGCCAATGCGCAAAAATTTTCCTAAAATAGATATTATAAACAGCTGAAACCAGTAGAAATTAAGACGATAAAAAGTGACACCGATAAATCTCGCGTGGCAAGGGCGCCGGCGCACATTGAAGGCTTGGAAGTGCTGGCAAGTGGATTTACTGAAATCAGCCGTCAACCAGGTTATGAGTCACTTATTAGCGATATTTTTTATCAGATCCGCACCACCGTTAATCAAGGGATCGATATCACCCTCATTGCGCCAAAAAAAATTTCAGTATGATCCAGCGCTTCTTTGGGGTGTTATCTCCCAGACTGGTTGCCGCTATTGCAAAAGATTTTGAAGCTAAAATTTATAGATTATTCGATTTCATTTCTGAAGAAAGATTAAATAACGGCAAGCATATGCATCTTGTTATCTTTCCAGAAGACTCAGTTGATTCGGCGATGACGTGCGCTGGTGAAATCTTTTTTAATAGAGACTTTGATCAACAAAGTTACCAACACATCAAAATAATGCATAAGTTTTTCCACGCGCTGCACAAACATAAACTAAAAGACATTGTACTTCCCAGTTGGGTCGACTCTCGCAAAGCAGAAAAAAGAAATAAACATCTATTCAAGAACGTTGGGACAAGTTTCGCAGCGAAATAAAACTAGCGATGAAGGATGCTAATCCCTCAGTGAATGCCGCAAATAAATAGTTTATGGAAAATAAGATTGCCCGGATTAGTTTGCACATCGAAGACCGTGAATCAGCGGTACGGCTATCATGTACTAAAAATTGCAATGATCGCGGTCGGCTGGATTATTCAGCGGACCTTTTTTGTCTATGATACGGATACAGGCTTCATGGGTCCGTATCGTGATTTTTTTGATGTCATTAACCGATTTACCGGCTTTAGCCAACTGCTGATGCAATGTCATGTCTGCTTCCACCGCTGTTTGCGAGTGAAACTCAGCAGGGAAAGAAATCTTGAACAGGACGTTTTTCATCACATACGATACATATTTGCGCTAGAATTTGAATGGCCGGCCTTTGAGTAGCACGTCATAAAATTCCCAGGTCCTTAGCATTCAAGACCGATGGATAACCCATCTCGCCAGTCTTTACCATTAGCGCCAGACGCACCGCGCGCGAGGTGAAACCGCCAGCCGCCCACGATTTGCGCGAACCGGTATTCGGTGAATGACGATACGTCCGTAGTGGTTGATCATCGACCCACGCCAGCGATACCGCATTCAATGTTTCTTCACGCGTCAGGCCGAGCATACAGCGATGGAAGCAACCTTGACCAGCACAACGTGATCCAGACCGCCCTTGTTAAAAGAATTTTCCAATACGATACAACCTTGAATTTCGTACGCCTTGATCATGTCATTCAACACGTCTTTCATGGTCAGTGGCTTTTTGCCGGTAGCAACCGCATTGCGTGACAGCCAATCAGCCGTTGCCAGAATACCGCCTAGATTGTCCGAAGGATGACCCCATTCAGCAGCCAGCCACGTATTGTTAAAATCAAGTCAGCGAGTCATCATACCGATATTGAACGCAGCTTGAATCGGATCTAACTGAAATGGTGTACTCGGTACTTTTGCGCCGTTAGGCAAGACTGTGCCGGGCACAACAGGCCCTATCAATTTTTTGCAGGCAAAGATACCAACGCTTCCAAACCACAACCCAACGTATCAATTAGACAGTTACGCGCGGTATCGTAAGCTACTTTCGATACAATTTTATACTTGGTAACATAATCAACAATATCGACTAATACCCTTTCGTACTTTGGGCGCACATTTGAGATACGAGCGGACATTATTTTCCTTACTGAGCAATGATTGACGCTGTTTTTTAAACGTGATGTCTAAGCGCGTAATGAAGCTTTTCAATAAGTGATTAACTTAAAATCGCTACCGATTACTATTTTTTCTGCTAAAGCAAGAACTATTGCACCCTACATTCGTTAGCCAGTTGTGCACCCTGTCGCGTATTCAACAGCATCGACTTGGTCGGAATCTGTATCCACACCAGACCACTGGCCTGATTTTCAAGCCGTACGGCACCGGTAGTAGTCGAAACCGGCGCCATCGTGTACTTTGTGCCTTTCCAGGTTAAGCGTACGTCGTTGTTCGCATCTGCCGCAATATCCACCCGATTCCCCATTTCACACTTAAATGACCCCGTCACCAGCGGTGGCCTGATGTTAATGCCAATCAACGGCAATTGTTCTGCCGGTGTCTTTGTTTCACTCATTGGCACTGATGATCCGCAGGACGCCAATAGAATAGTCAGTCCTAGCGTGGCGGCAATCGTCGAGATGTTAGCTTTCACACGGATAGTTGCCTTATTTAAAATTTTTGATGTATTTATATGATTCTCCTAAAAATAAGAACGGAGGAGTGCATGGTAATTGGCCACCAATGCGTCTACCCTCTATTCAAAAAGAAAAAATACAGAAGGCTTATTTTCGTTTGCTAATTGAAACAAATTTCAATTCTTCTGGACCCACATAATGCGCTACTGGACGAATAATTTTATTGTCAATACGTTGCTCAATGATATGCGCCGCCCAACCAGAGGTTCAGGCAATCACAAACAGCGGCGTAAACAGTGCAGTCAGCACGCCCATCATGTGATATGAAACGGCGGAAACCAATCCAGATTAGGAAACATCTTCTTGCTATCCCACATCACTGTTTCAAGGCGTTCAACAATATCAAACATCTTCGTGGTACCCGCCTGTTGTGACAAATTATAGACAACTTCTTTGATAACCTTATTGCGTGGGTCCGAGATGTTGTAGACCGGATGACCAAAACCGATCACGACTTCTTTGTTTTCAACAGGCTTTTTGATATCGGCTTCCGCTTCATCAGGATTATCGTAACGTTTTTGTATTTCGAAGGCCACCTCATTGGCGCCGCCATGCTTCGGTCCGCGCAATTCGCCAATACCGCCGTGAATCGCTGAAAATATGTCTGAGCCAGTTCCTGCGATGACACGAGAGGTGAAATTAGACGCATTGAATTCATGTTCTGCATAGAGAATCAAAGAAGTGTGCATCGCTCTTTCCCACAAAGCCGAAGGCTTTTCGCCACGGAATTAATGCAGGAAATGCACACCAATTGAGTCGTCATCGGTCTCAACTTCGATGCGTTTGCCATTTTGGCTGAAGTGATGCCAGTACAGTAGCATCGAACCTAACGACGCCATCAGTCGGTCAGCGATATCGCGTGCGCAGGGTATGTTGTGATCGTCTTTTTCTGGTAAGACACAACCCAGGTGCGCATGACATCCATCGCGCTGGACGAAGCTGGCAATGTTTCCAGCGCAGCTTTAAGACTTGCCGGCAAGCCGCGCAACGACTTCAGTTTGACTTTGTATGCCTTCAGTTCGGCGCTTGTCGGTAGTTTGCCGTGAATTAACAAATGCGTGATTTCTTCAAATTCGCAGGTCTCCGCGATATCCAAAATGTGATGGCCGCGATATGGCAAATCGTTGCCAGTTTTACCGATCATACACAATGTTGTGTTACCGGCAGTCACACAATTTTCTGCTGCCTTATTCATCGCCCGGAAAGCTGACAACGGATACAGTACTAGACTAACATCGACGTCCTTCAATTCTGCAACCGTAAAAAGCGGTGTTGCACCGAATTCGGTATATTTTCCAGTACTAGTACTTTTAACGCATCGACAAAGGTTTTATACATCACCAGCTGCATAATCGCTTCTGGGAAAATCATGTCGGTGCCCGCTTCAACATACGCCATAGCGCGCTCCAGCGCGGCATCTACACCTTCCACTGCCCGTGCATCGGTACGCGCGCCATGATGACGAGGTTTTCATCAGTGCGGGCATCGAATGCGGTGCGGAGACGATCGACCATTTCCTGCTTGCTGACGATTTCTTTATTTGGAAGATGACCGCAGCGCTTGGCACCGATCTGATCTTCAATATGCATCGCCGCCGCACCAAGCTTAATCAACGATTTAACTTTGCGCGCCACATTAAAGGCCGATGATCCGAAGCTGGTATCGGCATCTACCAGCAACGGCACGTCGCAGACATCATTGATACGGCGTACATTGGTCAATACATCATCCAGATTAGAAATCCCTAGATCCGGTAAACCCAGCGAACCGGCGGAAACACCGCTACCAGACAAATAAATTGCCTTAAATCCAGCACGTTTAGCTAGCAGCGCATGATTGGCGTTAATGGCGCCGACGACCTGC
>JACMQE010000174.1 GCA_014377145.1 Glaciimonas sp.
CCGCAATTTCACGCTATACCTGAGAACGACGCATGGTGGGGCAATGGCTTTACCGAATGGACCAACGTCAAACCAGCGCAACCTCAGTTTGAAGGGCATTACCAACCTCATGTTCCTGAAGACCTCGGTTACTACAACCTGCTTGATCCACAGACACAGAAAAAACAGATTGAACTTGCAAAAATCTATAGTTTGGGCGGTTTTTGTTTTTACTTTTACTGGTTTGCTGGTCGGCGTCTGCTCGAAACACCTACCGAAAATTACTTAAATAATTCCGAACTTGATTTCCCGTTCTGTCTGTGCTGGGCCAATGAAAACTGGAGCCGTCGCTGGGATGGTCTGGATAGCGAGATCCTCATGGCGCAACAACACTCGCCAGAAGACGACCTAGGCTTTATCAAGCACGTTGCAAAATACATGCGAGACAAGCGTTACATCCGCATAGATGGCAAGCCGCTGCTATTGGTGTATCGACCCAGCTTGTTGCCAGATGCCAAAGCAACCAGCCAGCGCTGGCGAAAATGGTGCCGAAAAAATGGCATCGGCGAAATCTACTTAGCCTACACACAATCCTTCGAAGCGGTAGACCCTTCGCTTTACGACTTTGATGCAGCAATCGAATTCCCTCCTAACAACTCATCCCCACCGAATGTTACCGACAGTGTCAAACCATTGAACCATGACTTCAGTTGCAATGTGTATGATTGGAAAACATTGGTGGACAGAAGCGAGAGTTATAAAAAACCGGACTATCCATTATTCAGGGGCGTGTGCCCGTCATGGGACAACACAGCGCGACGCAAGAGCAACAGTAGTATCTTGCTGAACAGTTCCCCTATGGATTATCAGCGATGGCTTGTCAATGCTTCTAAGGACACACAAGCACGTTTTGCAAAGCCTGACGAGAGGCTCATATTTGTAAACGCATGGAACGAGTGGGCAGAGGGCGCGCATCTAGAACCAGATCAACGGTACGGCTATGCCTACCTTGAAGCAACACGCATGGCACTTATCAGAACAGTGCCGCCAGCCCGCGGGGGTTCACGGGCGTTGGCCATCGTGGTTCATGCTTTTTATGAAGACATATTCGCAGAAATTATGGAAAGACTGGGGAAAGTCAAGGGAGTAGCCTTCAAACTTTTCGTTACCACACCACCTGCGCAAGCTGCCAAAATTGAACCCATCTTGCGATCGAGTGGATTTGCATATCACTTGTTGCCGGTCGAAAACCATGGGCGGGATATTCTTCCCTTTCTAAAAATCATGAAATTTGTAGTTGAAGAAGAGTATGCCTACATCCTTAAAGTCCACACAAAAAAATCAAAGCACAGAGGCGACGGAGATGATTGGCGCAATGATCTCTACACAAAATTATTAAATGAAGAATCAATTCATAAGGCAATAAAAGGATTTGAAAACGATGCCAATTTAGGTGTGATTGGACCGGCGGGCCACATTGTTTCAATGGATTTTTATTGGGGTTCTAATGAAGCAAGGGTACTGGGGCTTGCCAAACGTCTTGGGCAAAGTGCGACTGCTATCAAATCGCTAAGCTTTGTTGCAGGGAGCATGTTCTTTGCACGCGTGGATGCGTTACATCCATTGCTCAACCTGGCTATCAGGGATGACCATTTTGAGCAAGAAGCAGGACAAGTAGACGGAACATTCGCACATGCAATCGAGCGGACGATTTCAATCAGTTGCAAAGCAAAATCATATGAGCTGACTGATTCCGATATGTATCAGCTTGATAATACATCGACTAATTACAATTTTGCTACAAAAATAGAAAAAAAATTATGATTTATAACGATAAGTTTATTTGGTTGCATTTTCCAAAATGTGCAGGTGTTAAGGTTGAGAGCTTATTTCGGAAATATTATTACGATGTGCCCGGATTAATCCAAGATGTGGTTGACCCGAAGAACGATGCTTCGGCTTCATGGCATGATTCAGTTGCGACAAGGTTGAATAAAAATCCAGAATTTACATTGGGCGATAAAGAAATAATATGCCCAATTAGGAAATTACCTTCTTGGTTGATTAGTCGATATAACTTTGAATGCGGCCGCTCTCCAGAATTAAATCACAACCCAGAACTGTTAGTCACAGGGAGATTCTTGGAGGCATCTGGGGTGTTAAATCATGCGGATGTATATATTCAAAATTATCTTCCGCAATCTCTTTTGGATAAAGGTAGGGTGAGTTTTTTGCGTGTAGAAAATTTTGAGGCTGATTTCATTGAGTTATTTGGAAAGTATATTGATGTGTCAATAATACCGAAAGAAGAATTTGCTCAACGAGAAAACATATCGAAAAATTATTTACCAGAAGAAATCGTTCACAAGCTTATTAGTAGTCAGGAGGTATATACCAACTGCCCTAAATGGTTTTCTGTGGAAAAACTAGCTTTCTCTTCAAGATGAATTTTCAACATCAAGGTAGATGCCCGCTTTGCGAGAAGGGTGTTGCCTTCACAGCAAACAATACGTGGTTCAGGGATTCTTTGCTTTGTTCAGACTGCGGATCAATACCGCGTGAACGGGCATTGTTTATAGTAATAAAAGACTATTACCCCAATTATCGGGAACTTTGTATTCATGAATCATCGCCGGCAAATCGAGGCACCAGTCCAAAGTTAAAGAAAGAATGTGTGGGCTATAGCTCGTCACAGTATTTTCCTAATATTGTGCCTGGCACTATTGAGCCAGCGACTGGTTTTCGTTGTGAAAATCTGGAGGCGTTAAGTTTTCCTGATAATTCGTTCGACATCTTTGTTACGCAGGATGTGATGGAGCATATCTTTGACTATGAGAAATCTTTCAGGGAAATTGCCCGTGTTCTTAAGCCAGGCGGGGCGCATATTTTCTCTGTTCCTCTGATCAACAAAGCTAATAAAAGTGAATCCTGGGCATCGCGTGGGGAAAGTGGTGAGATCATCTATCATCACACACCCGAGTATCATGGGAATCCTGTGGATGCCAAAGGTGCGTTGGTTACAATGCATTGGGGGTACGATATTGCTAGGTATATCACTGATACGGCAAAAACGCCTACAACTATAATTATGATTGACGACATCGATCTGGGTATTCGAGCTGAATATATTGATATTGTCGTGAGTGTGAAACGGTGAGCATGCTTGAGGTATTTTTTAAAATGCGATTTTTTCTGGTTGATCGAAAGTTTTTTGCAATAGTTTTACTTTTTGCATCGTTTGCATTCACCGTACTGTTTTCAGCAAATAGTCGAGAGCTTACTGCCACGCAATTGCCGCCTTTGGGGCAATACAAGGTTGCAGCTTATTACTTTCCCAACTGGCATGTCGATGCGGTAAATGAGTTAAGGGGCAAAAAGTCATGGACTGAGTGGGATGTTGTGAAAGCTGCCAAGCCACGCTTTTCTGGGCATGTGCAGCCAAAGATTCCTTTTTGGGGCTATCAGATGGAGGATTCTCCAGAAGTGATGGCGAAAAAAATTGATGCGGCTGCATCACATGGTATTGATGCCTTTATTTTTGATTGGTATTACCACGAGAGTGGCGCGTATCTTGAGGGGGCTTTAAATAATGGCTTTTTGAAGGCCGCAAACCGTGATCGTATCCATTTTGCGCTCATGTGGGCAAACCACAAGTTACGAGCCGAATCAGGTGAGGTATCGGCAAACACATTCAAAAAAATATCAGATCACATTGTCGCTGATTACTTTACAAAGCCAAATTACTGGAATGTAAATGGCAAGCCGTATTTTTCTATTTATGAGATTGGTACTTTTATAACCGGCATGGGCGGTATTCAAAAAGCACGGGAAGCACTTGATAATTTACGTGCACGGTCAATTTCATCTGGATTAAAAGGCATTCATCTAAACGTAGTTGATTGGCAAATCCGTAATCGGCCGGATGCTGCGAAGTTACTTCAAATTCTGGGTGCAGATAGTGTAACCTCCTATACCTGGGTGCACCATGTGCCACTTAAACAGCTAGGATTTCCCACGGTGGATTATTCGGATGTAGCGCAGCGCTATTTGAATTATGTAGATGTAGCCAAAGAAAAATATGGTGTGCCGTTTTATCCAAATATGACGATGGGGTGGGACCCGACGCCCAGAATGAATATTGACCAGGCGCATGATGGTCGTGGCTATCCGAATACGCCAGTTGTTGTTGGAAATACACCTGAACGTTTTCAGAGCGTTTTGCAGAATCTCAAAAAAAGTATGGCCGCAGCACTGCCATCAGATCGTATTATCACCATTAATGCATGGAATGAATGGGGTGAGGGGTCTTATCTCGAGCCGGATACAGTTAACGGCATGGGTTATTTAAATGCTATACAAAATGTCTTTAGTTCAGAGGTTAAACGGTAGTCGGCGATAATATTTTTATTATGTCTAGTGATAAATTAAATGCCTCTAGGTTTGATGGTAAGGCTTATTTATTGAAAGATAAAGACGTGGCTGTGGCAGGTATTGATCCATTTAAGTATTGCTATGTTTTGGTAAATTTGAGGGTAGGACCGGTTTTCTGGTCCTTTAAAAGTAAACCTTAGTCGGTTAGTCCAAATGGCGTTTCATGTCTTGTAAGACAAATAATGAATCAAACCTTTTCGAATTTTAAAAAATGCTAGTTGTTGTTATTCTTGGTATGCACCGTAGCGGTACCTCTGCTACGGCTGGGTCCCTCGCGACAGCGGGATTCAACGCAGGGAAATCATTGCCACCACCAAATGAGTTTAACGAGAAAGGCTACTTTGAGAATGAGGCTATTGTTGTCGAACATGACCGCCTTCTAAATTCCTTGGGTCATACATGGGACGATATTCGCCAGCTACCGTTGGACTGGCTGCAGCAACCTGGTATCGCTGAGTCGAAAAAGAGGTTATTTGAAATTTACCAGCGTGATTTTGTTAGTGATCGTCCCCTGGTGCTCAAAGACCCCAGGTTTTGCCGCTTGCTCCCACTTTGGGAAGGACTCTTTAATACGATCGGTATTGAGCCTTGTTATGTGTTGGTTCTGCGCAGGCCTGAGGAGGTCGCCTCTTCCTTGTGTCGCCGCAATGGTATGCCTGCCAACAAAGCCATGCTGCTCTATCTGGCGTATTTGCTCGATGCAGAGCGCCATACCCGCAAATATCAGCGTGTTACGGTCCGATACGAAGCATTGCTGCAGGATTGGGTTCCCGTACTGGCAGAGCTGGATTTGGCTTTCAACCTGCAACTGGGCGAACTGCCTCCTGCGGTAGCCGAGCAAGTAACGCAGTTTTTGTCGCCTTCCCTAAGACATTTCAATGCTGCGCCTGACAAACAGGTCGATTCTTCGGGCGTTGCCGTCCGGCTAGCCCAAAGGCTTTACAACGCTTTCGATGCTTCCTGTGAACAGACTGATCGTGAGATGGACAATATCCGGGTCGCGTTTGAGCAGCATCTTGCTTCCCTTGAGCCGTGGTTGACTGAATCTGTACAGTTGCCGCGGTTGAAGCAAGAAATTGTTCGTCCCGGACCGCTTTTTCATGAAATCGCAGGGCAAGGTGCAATTGCGCAGTTGTTTTGGCGAACCGTTGGCGGGGGTGTTTCTGAAGCCCAATCAGTCCGGGCACCCATTGCTTTTGCCGAAGGCGTGCAGTGCTTGCGTTTTCCGCTTCCTGTTGCTGTAAGCAGCCTTGAAAGTTTGCGCCTTGACATTTCTGACCGGCCTGCCTCATGCGAAATAATGGGGTTACGGGTGGAAGATATGCATGGCGGCCAGGTGTGGCAGTGGTTTGCTGGCACGCCATTGTTTGAACAGTGTTCAATTGACATGCATTTGCCTGACGCGGAAGACGCAGCAGCGTCCTTGCGCGTGGTTGCCACGGGCGGTGATCCGTATGCCATTCTTTGTATTCCGCCGCCGGTGCTTGAGCAACTGGCTGAAGGATGGACTGTGGTTGTAGACGTTGCCGTCGAGCTACTTGCAGCGAGTGTGCCGCCCTTGCTTGATCTTGCGGTACAGCAGCGTCAGGCCCTGGGTGAGGCGCGCGCGGCTTTGCAAGACATGTCGCTAAAGATGGCCACCTCCACCAAGTTGACCGCCACGCAGCAAGATCAATTTCGAACAGAAATTTTGCGCGCTGAGGCGCAAATCGAATTGCTCAAAGAAATGTGGCTGTCCGACGGTTATTCTGAAGTTCTTTAAGTAATCACTTTTTGCTATGCAAAACTCACTCGAATCTGAATCTATAGAAATCATCCGTGAGGCAGTGGCCACAGCCCGCAAGCCGGTCATGATGTACTCCATCGGCAAAGACTCGTCCGTCATGCTGCATCTGGCGCGCAAGGCGTTTTACCCGGCGCCGCCGCCTTTTCCGCTGCTGCATATTGATACGGGCTGGAAGTTCAAGGCCATGTAC